>DATBCN010000200.1:0-9817 GCA_036270475.1 Candidatus Angelobacter sp.
AGAGCTTCAGCAGTTAACCTCTGAAAGCGCTTGCGGCGCGGCTGCGTGCTTTAATCGTCTGGCAAAAAATACAGATGCTGACGTTCTGGTGCTTCTGGAGAGCGGTGTACGCGTGGCGCCGAACTGGCTGGCCTATTTACTTGGCGCCCTGGAATCGAACCCAAAATGCGGCCTGGCGGGGCCCTCCACCAACTTATCCTGGAATGAGCAAGGCGTCTTTGCCAATGCCGCAGGCGATGCGGAATCGATTGCGCGCACGGCAAAGGACGCTCTGCAGCGGTATGGGCTTACGCACCGAACTCTGCAGCCGCTCTACAGCCTGGCCGACTTCTGTTATGTGGTGCGGCGAGACGTTTTCAACGCCATTGGGAAGGCTGATGAGGGATATGGGCTGGGGCCTTGCTGGGAGATGGACTACAACATTCGCGCGGCCCGTGCAGGATTTCAAGGTATATGGGTCTGTTCTTCGTATGTTTATCGTGCGCCTTTTACAGAACGCCGCCGCAGGGAAGAAGCATTGCGATTTGACGCCAGCAGACATCGCTACCAGGACAAGTTCTGCGGACTGCGGCTGCAAGGCAAGAAGGCAGATTATCGTAGCCATTGCCGGGGGGACGCATGCCAGAACTTTGCTCCGGCGCGCTTGATCATGCCCCGGCAGACGAATGTTCCGCAAACAACTGTCCAAGGAGTGCATCCATCCGTGAGCGCACTGGCAGGGAATGTTCCGCTGGTGAGTTGCATCATGCCGACATACAACCGGCGGGAATTCCTGCAGCGGGCCATTTCCTGTTTTCAGCGCCAGGACTATCCCAACCTGGAATTGGTCATTGTTGACGATGGTACTGATGCAATCCTTGACCGGTTTCCCGCTGACGGGCGCATACGTTATTTTCGGCTTCCACAAAAGCTCACGATCGGCGCAAAAAGGAACTATGCCTGTGAGCAGGCTGCTGGTGAATACATAGTGCATTGGGACGATGACGATTGGTATCCGGCTGACCGAGTGCGCCGCCAGGTGCAGGGTATGATCGAAAGCGGCGCCGATATTTCAGGCACCAGCCGCCTTTATTACCATGAGGCCGGTACTGGAAAATCATTTTTGTATCGATATGAAGGCGGCCCGCGGCCATGGGTTGCCGGCAATACGCTGGGATATCGCCGTAGTTTCTGGCAGCACCATCGCTTTCCTGATCTTCAGGTTGCCGAGGACTCGCGTTTTATCTGGAGTGCTCCGGGCGCCAAGATCCAAGACCTGAAGGACCCATCGTTGTGTGTTGCGTCAATTCATATTGCTAACGCAAGCCCCAAACACACGGCCGGAGCTTACTGGACCGCATGCTCCACAGAGCTGGTGCTTGCGCTCATGATGGAACCGGCAAGCCCGCTTTCTGCGGAGCCAGTCCAACCATGGCATGATGAGCCAGCTAATTTAGCCCGATATCCTTTGATCTCATGCGTCATGCCCACATTTAATCGGCGGTCGTTTATTCCGCTGGCTCTCCAATGCTTTCGCGCCCAAACTTATCCTCACAAGGAGCTCGTGGTAATTGACGATGGCACTGATCCGGTGGCGGACCTGCTGGAAGGCTTGCCGGACGTTAGGTACCGCCGTCTCGTCCGGCGTTTGACCATTGGGGCCAAGCGGAACCTGAGCTGCCATGAAGCGCAAGGCGAATTCATTGCACACTGGGATGATGACGATTGGTACGCGCCGAACCGCCTGGAATTGCAGGTTGCGCCTTTACTTGCCGGAACCGCCGATCTTACGGGCTTTACCAACCGTTTTGTGCTGGAGATGCCGCGCGGCCAATTCTGGACTACCGCCGACAGTTTGCACCGGCGCATGTTCGTGGGCGACGTGCATGGTGGTACGCTGCTTTACCGCAAAAGCTTTGTGCAGGAGAACATTCGCTATCCTGAAACCAATCTGGCTGAAGACGCGGTGCTGATCCAGCAGGCCATGCGCCGGTCTAAAAGGCTCATGCGCCTGGAGAATCCCGGAACATTTGTCTATCTCAGGCACGGAAGCAATGCCTGGAAGTTTGAAACCGGGCAATTCCTTGATCCCAATGGATGGAACCCCACGACCGCACCCACAGGCTTTTCACCACAGACATTGGACCTATACCGCGCCGCGGCAGAGTCAACCAACCGGACGATGTAGAGGCTGGTGGCCGCTAGCAATCCCGGTCTCACTGGCCGGTACAGCGGCAAGGTATATTATTTGGGCATGCCGCCATTCCCAATCGATGAAGTTCGCGCCGCGTTTCCAGCGTTGGAAGACGATTTTATCTTTTTTGATAATGCTGCAGGCGCGCAATCACCCCGGACCGTTTTGAACGCGGTCGCCGACCATCTTCTTCATCGCAATGTTCAGAGGGGCGGGCGCTACCGGCAATCGCAAGAGGTGGACGAAGCAATTGCGCAAGCCCGTGCCAGCGTTGCGCTGCTCGTGAATGCCCGCCACTCCGATGAAATTTCGTTTGGCATGAATGCGACTTCGTTTATGCGGCTTATCAGCATCGCCATTGGGCAATCATTGCGTGAGCGCCGTGAAATCATCGTGACAGACCTGGACCATGAAGCCAATATTGCCGTCTGGCTGGCGCTGGAGCGAGAGGGCGCAAAGATTATCTGGTGGCAGTTTAGAGAAGATGGCCGGCTCCATCCTGAAGATCTGGAGCACCTGCTTTCGCCCCGCACGCGGATCGTGGCGTGTACGCTGGCTTCCAATGCAATCGGATCAATGCTTAACATCGCCGAGGTGTCCAGTCGCGCCCACGCGGCCGGAGCAGAAGTGTTTGTAGACGCCGTGCATTATGGCCCGCACGGGCCGATTGATGTTCAGGCGTTTGACTGTGATTACCTGGTTTGCTCGGGTTACAAAATCTTCTCCCCGCACATGGGGTTTCTGTGGGGGCGCATGGAAACGCTGAACGCCCTGCCTACGTTTCGTGAAGATTTTGTTCCTGACACAACACCGGCCAAGCTGGAAATTGGCACCTACATTTATGAAAACGTTGCCGGCATGGATGCTGCCGTCCGCTACCTTGAGGACGTCGGACGGCGAATCAACCCCTCGGCAACTTCCCGCCGCGCGGCGTTAGTGGCGTGTACGGAGGCGATCCGGAGCTACGAATCGGAATTGGCGCTTACCATGCTTGAAGTCCTGGCGCATGCAAATGCAACCGTGTATGGCATTACCGCAAAAGACCTGATCTCGCAGAGGACGCCAACACTGTGCTTTAATCTCCCTGGCGTTTGCCCGGCCAAGGTCACAGAGAAGCTGGCAGAACAGAATATCGGCGTGCGTGATGGCCACATGTATTCGCCCCGGCTCATGAAACGATTGGGTCTGGCGAAGGAAAGCGGCGCGGTCAGGGCGTCTCTGGTGCATTACAACACGCTGAAAGAAGTGCAGAGGTTTGGAAGGGCGCTGGCTGAGATCGTTAGTGGTTAAAATCACACAAGAGGGCCTATGTTAAGCACCGGGCAAGCCCTGGAGATCTGTCCGCGCCTGTCGCGGCAAGTCTGGCGAAAATATGACTGATCGCGAATTGTCAGCCGCTAAGGCCGCTCCAGACGAACAGTCTGCAGCGCCAGATGTTGATGGTCTTCAGCGGCGGTTAAGTCAACGGCAACTTACCATGATGGCCATTGGCGGGGCCATCGGTGTCGGCTTATTTCTAGGCAGCAGCGTTACTATCCGCCTTGCCGGGCCTGCCGTCATACTCTCTTATGTCCTGGGTGCAGGCATTGCTCTGATCATGTCTTACGTGCTCACGGAGATGGCAGTCGTGCATCCTGTTGCCGGTGCATTCGGGGTTTACGCCGAAAAATATCTCAGTCCCTGGGCTGGATATTCTGTCCGCGCCACCTATGGAGCAGCGCAGATCATAGCAATTGGCGCTGAGGTCACCGCTGCCGGCATCTATATTTCTTATTGGCTGCCCAATGTTCCGCAATGGATTTGGGTGGTCCTGGTTTCAGCCGCTCTGGTGGCGCTTAATTCCATGCAGGTCAACCGCCTGGGCGAGTTTGAATACTGGTTCGCCATGATCAAGGTTGCAGCCATTGTTGCCTTCATCCTGGTGGGACTCGCTTTGATCTTTGGCGTTGGCGCCAGGCACGCAATGGGTCTGGCCAATTTAACCCAGCACGGAGGCTTCTTTCCTTCCGGCTGGAAGGGAGTGTGGCTTTCTCTGACCATCACTGTCACCAGCTATATGGGAGTGGAGATTATTGCTGTTACCGCCGGAGAAGCGCGGGACCCGCAGGTAACGATTCCACGCGCTATGGGGAACATTGTTTATCGCCTGATTGGATTTTATGTTTTGGCGATTGCGATCATGGTTACGATGGTCCCCTGGAACCAGACCGGCGGTCCGTCCGGTCTTTCCGGCAGTCCTTTTGTCACTGCGTTCGCCGCGGCGCACATACCTTTTGCTGCTGCGATCATGAATTTTGTTGTGCTCACCGCCGCGCTTTCCAGCGTGAATACAAACCTGTATCTGGCAACGCGCATGTTATTTTCCCTGGGCCGTGGAGGTTACGCGCCGGGATGGATGGGTAAGGTGAGCAGCAACGGCGTTCCGCATCGTGCTCTGCTGGCTTCCACCGCGGGAATTATTGCAGCGATTCTGCTGGCCATATTTGCTCCGAAGAACGCCTTCCTCATGCTTTACGGAACTGCCGTCGCGGGGATGTTGTTTGTTTGGCTCGTGATTTTGACCACGCACCTTCGTTTTCGCAAAGCAATCACGCAAGACCGGCTCCTGACTTTGCCAATGCGTCTGCGGGCGCATCCGTTCTTTACGATCGTCGGCATTGTTTTACTCCTGGCGATTTCAGTTACAACATTCTTCGTTGAGGGATTGCAGTGGTCAGTGCCGGCGTTTGCTGTTTTCCTGGTGCTGATCTCGATCTTGTATCCGCGAAGCCGTCAGCGCGAAAACCTTCAAATCGAAGCGCAAAGGGAGCCGTAGCATGGGCGAAGCCAGTGAGGACGTTTACTCGTCCCTGCGCGAACAATTCAAGGGTGACTTGCTGCGCCCCAACGATGGCGGCTATGAACCTGCGCGCGGTGTGTGGAATGGCATGTTCTCGCGCAAGCCCGGTCTCATTGCACGCTGCGTGGACATCAATGACGTGCAATCGGCTGTGCGCGCGGCGTCTGAATGCGGAATTCTCACCGCTGTCCGCTGCGGAGGACATAGCCTTGCCGGATTCAGTACCTGTGATGACGGCTTGGTGATCGATCTATCAAAGATGCGGCAGGTCACGGTTGATTCTGCGGCGCGACGAGCGCGGTTCGACGGAGGCTGCCTGTTGGGATCAGTTGATACGGCAACACAAAAAGCGGGGTTGATATTCCCCTCGGGCGTGGTCTCTCATACCGGCGCTGCTGGCTTGGTGTTAGGCGGCGGGACAGGCTGGCTCACACGGCGATTCGGTCTCTCATGCGACAACGTTGAAGGGTTCACTCTGGTGACCGCGGGCGGTTCACTGGTGCGTGCCAGCGCAAAGGAAAATCAGGATTTGTTTTGGGCCTTGCGCGGCGGCGGCGGCAACTTTGGCGTGGTGACGGAATTTCAGGTGAAGCTGCATCCGCTGACCGCCGTGGTCCTTGCTGAAGGATTAACTGCGGAGCCTGACATCGGCGCACTGCTTGAATTCTGGGGAGATTTTATGGGGGAAGCGCCACTTGATTTGAAATGGAACATCAATCTGCGCCTGGCTCCGCATAGCATGAGTGTGCCGCTGGAGCTACGCGGGCAGCCGGTGGCGAGCAGTTCCATGGTCTGGACTGGCGACTCTGAAGAGGGGCGCAAGTATTTGGAGCGCCCACTTTCACGGTGCCATCCGGATACTGTGAGCAGGCGTACGATATCGTTTCTGGAACTGCAAACCATGGCGGATTCTGATTTCCCACATGGCCGCCGTTATTACACCAAATCCGGCTATTTTAATTGCCTGGAGACCGGCAGCATTGATCGCATGCTGCAGGCGGTTGCTGCTATTCCTTCCGCGGAATCCATGCTTGAGCTCGCCTATCTTGGTGGCGCGGCTGGCCGGGTTCACGCGAAAGAAACCGCATTCGGTGATCGCAGCGCACCCTTTGTTATGACCTTGCTGGCTAATTGGACGCAGGCACCTGACGATGAAAGGCACATTCACTGGGCGCGCGGGACCTTCAAAAATCTTCGGTCGGCGATGAAGCCAGGCGTCTACGTAAACTTTATGAGCGGCGACGAGCAGGACCGGGTGTCCGAGGCCTATCAGGAACACTGGGACCGCATGGTCGCCGTAAAGTCGCACTACGATCCAGACAACTTTTTCCGGTTGAATCAGAATGTGCGATCTGGAAGACCTGCTGCCAGCGAATCATAGTTGGGTCATAAAACTAGACTGCAGTTGATTCGGGTGCGCAGAAGACTCATCACAAACGAAGGCGAGGCCGCCTGCGTTCCGTAAGCATGAACGGTTTTGTGCGGCCAACAAAAGGCGTTTCTATATTGGATCGAAGTAACTGAGGGCGCGCCCTAAACGTAGATACCCGGCGCTTCATGCCCGATCTTCCGCACATATTCAACATATGAGCCGGGATACACATACGGATTGCGGTCAGTCCCGCTTTCTCCACCCAGTTCAAGCACGCGTGAGCCCAGTCCCCGCAAAAACATGCGGTCGTGGGAAACAAAAATCATGGTGCCCTCAAAGTCCTTGAGAGCTTCTATAAGCATCTCCTTGGTTGCCAGGTCAAGATGGTTGGTCGGTTCATCCAGCACAAGAAAGTTGGGCGGGTTATACAGCATCAGCGCCATCACCAGGCGCGATTTTTCTCCACCGGAAAGCGCGCGGACCTTTTTATCAACGTCATCTCCGGAAAACTGAAACGCGCCCGCCAGAGTGCGGAGTGCCCCCAGGCCGTCATGCGGAAAATCCCGCTGCAGTTGCTCTAAGATAGTCAGGTCAGGATCAAGTACGTCCAGTGATTGCTGCGCGAAATATCCCATGATGAGGCTTGCGCCCAGGCGAACGCTTCCAGAATCGGGCTGGGTCGCGCCGGCAATCATCTTAAGCAGAGTGGTTTTCCCAGCGCCGTTCCTGCCCATTACGGCCCATCGCTCGCCGCGCCGGACGGTGAGATTGAACCCTTCATAGATCACGCGCGGGCCATAGCTTTTATGCAGCCCTTCAAGAACAGCCACCTGCTCGCCCGACCGGGGCGGAACGCGAAAATCAAATTTCACGATCTGGCGCTTTTTGGGTAGTTCGATTTTTTCGATCTTGTCCAGTGCCTTGATCCGGCTCTGCACTTGCGCGGCTTTGGCGGCATGCGTCCGGAAACGGTCTATGAACCGCTGCTCCTTGGCCAGCATGGATTGTTGCCGCGCGAAAGCGGCCTGCTGATTGGCGGCGCGGATGTTGCGTTCACGCTCATAGAAATCATAATTGCCGGAGTAGGTAATGATCTCTCCGGCATCGATCTCCGCGATTTTTGAGACCAGCCGGTTCATAAACTCGCGGTCATGCGAAGTCATCAGGAGAGCGCCCTGAAATGACTTGAGAAACTGCTCCAGCCAAATGATCGATTCAAGATCAAGATGGTTGGTCGGTTCGTCCATCAGCAATACGTCGGGGCGCCCCAGCAGAACGCGGGCCAGTGCCACGCGCATTTTCCACCCGCCGGAAAGCGCTCCAACGTCGCCATCAATCTGCTCGTCCTTGAAGCCCAGGCCATGGAGCACCTCCCGCGCCTGCGCTTCAAGGGCGTAACCGCCCAGGTGTTCATACTCTTCCTGGACTTCACCAAAGCGTGCCAGCACGCGGTCTATCTCGTCCGCCTTGCCGGGATCTGCCATTGCATGCTGCAAGGCTTCCAGTTCATGGTGAAGGTCGCCAACGCGCCCACTGCCGGCGATGGCTTCATCCAGTACCGAGCGTCCCATCATCTCTTCCACATCCTGGCGGAAATAACCAATCGTCAGGCGTTTGGGCACGGAAACGTCGCCTTCGTCGGGGACCTCTTCTCCCACGACCATGCGAAAGAGGGTGGTTTTGCCCGCGCCGTTTGGCCCAACCAGGCCAACCTTCTCGCCGGGGTTGAGCTGAAATGACGCATCCACAAAAACCAACTGTTTACCGTATTGCTTGTTAATGTTAGAGAAAGAGATCATTCCAAATTCAAGCTAACAGAATCCGGAGCGGATGTATAACCGCCAGGCATGATTGGGCCATGCGAAAGAACCGGCCTATACACATGACTGGTTATACATTTTGGCGAGTGCGGAGGATGAGCCAGTCTTATCTGCCATCTCGCCTACCCAAATGACCAGCTATACCGGCGCCATCAACGTTTGCGATTGTACGCGGAAAGGTTTGATAATGTTGCATGGTCAAAGCCGCGGAATGAAAAAGCCGCCACGAAATAGCTCTCGCAGGCCCGTGGGTGGTCAGGGCCGGGGCGCGGCGCGTGAAGGTACACGTCCGCCGCGTTTGTCGCGGGAAGTTTCCGTGCTTTACGAAGATGATGCTGTAATTGTTCTCAATAAACCAGCGGGACTGCTGGCTGTACCGATCAAAGGCTCAGATACGCCCTCGGCTTTGTCTTTGCTGATTGCGGAGCTAAAGCCAAAGAGACAACGGGCCCTGGTGGTGCATCGCATAGATCGCTTTGCCTCTGGCATTCTGCTGTTTGCCAAAACCGATCGCGACCGGGATGTGCTGATACAACAATTTCTTGCCCACACTCCAGTCAGACAATACCTGGCGGTGGTGCGTGGCCGCGTCGCCACAAAGACAGGGACACTCGTTCATTATTTTCGCCGCCAGGGGATGTTCCAACAGTTGCGGACGGCGAGAGATCCCCAGGCGGCCCGAGCTGAACTTCGATATTCAGTGGAGCGCGTTTTGGGCGATGCATCACTGGTACGGGTTGAACTGGTGACCGGTTTACAGAACCAGATTCGCGCGCAATTTTCCGCGATGGGCCACCCGATCATCGGGGACAGAAAATATCAGCGATCGGAAGCAACCGAGCAGCGCATCGCTCGTGTTGCTTTGCATGCAACGCACCTGCAATTCATCCATCCGCGCTCAGGAAACACTGTCTCCATTGACTGCCCACCGCCCTCTGATTTCCAGCATCTTATTGAGATTCTTGCTCGCCCCGGCCGTCCGCAACGATAAAGTCGAGAGCCCGTCTGATAACGGGCAAGCTAGTGCATACAGATCAGGGAGCTGGCCTTCCGCCAGCATTCTGTAAACGGAAATATGCTCGCTCCACGCAGCTTGTCAATCCAAGCGCAGGTCGCACCCGTTCAGTATCAATTTGGGTTTCTTTTCTTAAAAAGTTGTCTGCGGAAAGCAGTTATCGAATGCGGGTTGAGCTTGCCACACCAGATTTTGCAAAAGATGAGAATCAAAACCGTTGCAATGTAAATACTGACGCCTCATCCAGACTTTAAAATGCAATTGTTGTGGGCGTACGACTGCTTACAAGTGGAAATGGGACACCCACATTTGTGACGAGCAGTCAGTATGTGTTCATGGTTTAAGGCGATTTTGTTTCGGCAGTGGGACAATTCAACCCACGATCAATAAAATTCTCAAAACCTTCTTGCAACTCGCTGGGGGTGATGTTTAGACTACGGAAGAGAAAGCAAACAGAAATGTGCTCTGGGCCGGGTCCATTGTGGCCGGCCAAGGTTGAACTTGAATCCAGATTTGCGCGGTTGAATTGCCTGCGCCAATCCGCGATGTGACTGCAAGCGCAAGCTCTTCGGACAGAACTCAAACCCTGGGCGCGCCA
>DATBCN010000201.1:0-4325 GCA_036270475.1 Candidatus Angelobacter sp.
GCCCAGCGCGAAAGCCGGAGCGCCGCCGGTGCGGAAGAAAAGCGTTTTCTCGCCCACGTTGTGCGCCAGGGCCGCCATCTGGTCCGGGGTTACAGGGAAGCCCCAGTTGGTGATGGTGGCAGTGGCCGCGATGGGTGAGCCTCCTACCATGCCAGCACCGCTGTTTACGGCAAAGTAGGTCCCTGGTTGCAGAGTGCATGCGGCGATAATGGCCATGATTCCCACAAACGACTCCGCCATCATTGCGCCGTAGCCGACCATGCGCGTCTGCGGCTCACGTGCGATCATCTTGGGCGTGGTGCCGCTGGAGATCAGCGAATGAAATCCACTGATTGCGCCGCAGGCAATGGTGATAAACGCGAACGGAAAAAGAGTTCCGGCAAAGACCGGCCCGCTGCCATCAGTAAACCGCGTAAGCGCGGGCATCTGCAAGGTGGGCCGCACCAGGACGATTCCCAGCGCCAAAATAGCAATGGTGCCGAGCTTGACGAAAGTGCTCAGATAGTCGCGCGGAGCGAGCAAGAGCCATACAGGGAGGGCCGAAGCAGCGAAGCCGTAAACAATGATGAGAATCGCCAGAGTTGTACCGGCAAAGGTAAATGCACCGGCATGCGTGGATTGCGAGATCCACTGGCCACCAAAGATCGCCATTACCACGAACAAGAAGCCCAGCACCGAGGCTTCCAGCACTTTGCCCGGACGCAGATAACGCAGGTAAACGCCCATCAGCAGCGCGATGGGAATCGTCATCCCTATCGTAAAAGCGCCCCACGGACTGTCTTTAAGGGCGTTCACAATAATTAGCGCAACCACGGCGAGCAGGATCACAAGAATGGTGATGACGGAAATGAAGGCGACAGTCCCAGCCGTTTTGCCAATCTCGTCACGCGCCATCTGGCCGAGTGATTTGCCGTCGCGACGGACAGAGAACAGGAGGATGACAAAATCCTGCACGCATCCGGCAAAAACAGCCCCGACGAGTATCCAGAGCGTTCCAGGAAGATAGCCGAACTGCGCGGCCAGCACCGGTCCAACCAGCGGTCCAGGGCCGGCGATAGCGGCAAAGTGATGTCCAAACACCACCCATTTGTTGGTTCGGACAAAATCGCGGCCATTTTCCAGCCGCTCAGCGGGAGTGGCGCGCATGGCGTCCAGCGCCAGCACTTTGGCGGCAACAAACTTGGAATAAAACCTGTACCCCAGCGCATAACTGCAAACCGCCGCTACCACCAGCCACATAGCGCTGATGGATTCGCGGCGATGAAAGGCGATGGTCGCCAGCGCAACGGCCCCTATGATGGCTACAGCCAGCCAGATCAGAACTTTGCCCATTTTCATGCTCGGGTCCTCCGCGGGGCTATTCTGCCTAAGCGTGCGCATTGTGCGCAAATCCAGCAACACTCACCATTGATGAACGCCAACAACACGAATCGGACAAGGCTGATATCAAGTATCACATCCAGCTCTGCTTTTTGGGCTTCGGTGCTATCTTTGGAGAGTTCGTTGGAGTGCCGCCGCAAAAGGGCCGTTGTTCGGCCAGAAGTCTGTGGAGAACCAAAACAAATGAATTTTCTTCTGGCGCTGCTGCGGATGTTTCATATGGTCCTGGGGATTACGCCCGCGCCGCCGGAGCATGAGCGCCGCTATTTGCTGCTGTGGACAGTCGCCTTGATGGTGGTGATTTTGATCGGGATTGGGACCATTGTGCTGCTGGCGCCGCGTATTATGCGGTAACTTTTATCGTTCGCCTGACACAGCCCTTTTCCGCAATCTGCCATCTAACGGAACGTCAAGGGAGAATCTCCTCATGAACACCACCCTCATCGCCATTGGCCTTGGACTAGCGTTGGGTAGCGGACTGCAGGTTTCATCGGCTGCTCCGCAAGCGCAGGGTCCCACGCAAGCTTCCATTCAGGCGCCTGCGGTGCAGCAGCTTCCGCTCCTGCCCATGGGAAGCGGCAACAGCGCGGTGCAAATCACCAATGGTCCGGTGGTGGAGCATGTAACGGATACAACCGCGGAGATCGCATGGTCCACCAACGTGAATTCTGGGACCGCCTTGCACTACGGGAGCGATCCCAGTCATCTCGACCAGACTGTGGGTATGCCATGGGGCGGGCTGACGCACCGTGTCCTCATCAAGAACCTGAAGCCGAATACTACTTACTACTTCAAGGCAGAGTCGGGGCAGGCGCAGGGGTCGGGGACTCTGGCGGAGGCGGCGCAAGCGTCATTTCAAACCAAGCCAGCCGGGGTATTAAGCGAAAACAAGTAGCCTCTTACTGGGCAAACAGATTTACTGGGCGAACAGATTAAGATACTACCTATGCCCACTTGACCGATGCATCTACGCTGAACGGCGCTCTGATTGGGTTGCGCCAACTTCCATGCGGGCCTTGAGCTGCCCTGTAATCATCAGCCCCAGCATTTTGAAATCGCTGACGAACGACCATACCGGATGGCCAAAGGTGGCCGGTTTGTTGCCTTCAATCAGGAAGTGTCCGGTCCAGGCAAAACTGTAAGCCACCACGGGCCAAAGCAGGGCATACCATGGATGCCCGATCACGAACGGGACAATCAGCGTACACAGGCCAAGCACCGTGCCGGCCGCATGCATGGCCCGATTGCGCGGATTACTGTGCTCATGCAGATAGAAGGTGAAGAACTCATCGTAACCGGAGAATTCTTTTTGTGGCATGAAGCGGATTTTACTAGATTCCGGAAAACCCCGCTCCATTTTCCAATGGGCGAATGCTGTGCTGGTAGCGGAACGCGATGCCGTCAATGACTGCCGTCTAGAATGTGCAATATTGAACATTTGCGAAAAATTAACATCTCTCTCAGATTGAACGGGCCTGTGCGGTCAACTGAACTCAAGCCTGGGCCTATCTTGTACATTTCACGGCAAGTAGCTGCAAGCAACACCCTGTAAACCGCAAAGAAACTTCGCAATGAAACAACAAATCCTCAACCCTAAATTCTTTCTTAGATACTCAATCCGCAGAGTCTTCGATGGGGATTTCAAGGTAGGCTTGTGAGTGAGCCAACCCAACCTCGAGGTGCGCCCCCCATGAGTTGTTCCCCGGAGAATTTTGCGACCGGCGATTCCGTCCCCACCAGCGGCATTTATTCTGTGCAACACAGTGTCCATCACTTGTTTGCCGAGGTGGCTTTGTTTAAAGGAGAAGTTTTTCCCAAGTGCGCCCGTTGTTCGGATACGGTGATATTCCAGATGGTCCGTGAATTTCTTGGCCTGGATGCAGGCGGCCTGCCTTCTTACCGCACGCCGCTATACGAATTGGCCGTGCTCGATGCGGACTCCGAATCAGTCAGCGCCGCCTGAGCGCAGGATTTCCCTTCGATCTTAGTTTTTTGGCCGTTGCGCCAAGCCGCTGCGCCAATAGATCGCATTGCGATCCTCATGTTTTTGCGGAAAAATGACTGGCCTAAAAGGCCGCAGGCTAAGATCATAATAACTCCCGAAAATGACTTATTCAGGGCGCCACTCGGTATTCTCTGGGAAATTGGCTTGCATGATTAAGAATGTGCCCGTACGCGAGCAACGCATTCAGGGGCAACCTCCCTCCCGAATACAGCCCTCTCTTCTTATAGAGGAGGGCTGTGAGCGTGTTATAGAGGAGGTTGTGAGCGTGGAAGTTGTAAAAAGCACGCAGCAAAATCGATACGGAAAACTTTGTTCCAAGTGCGGCCAAATCGCATTCAAGATCATTGTGTTCGAAAATGATGGGCAGGAGAGACAGGAAGCTCTCTGTGGGCGGCACTATCTTGAGTTATGCGCCAAATATCCGGAACTCGCCCTGCGCAAGGGGCCCAGCAAGTAAATTTTGACAGCGCATAACCCACGAAACGATGAGTACTGCTTCGCGGTCCGAGTGGCCGCGGGATAGAACACTGGCGCGCGCGTATGCCGGAGCACGGGTATTGTGTCCGTGAGGGGATAGTTGGACGCACATCCCTGCAATCCAATAGAATCCCATTCGTTCCGATTCTTGAATCTCTCCCGGAGACCAGCACCGGACATTGAAACGGATCTGCATCAGCGCAGGTGCAGGCCAAAAAATGAATGCGGCAAGTGCGGGACAAAGTTTGAGGCAGGGAACCAAGTTCTGTTCCGGAATGCGGGAACAAAGTGGTGTGAGGCGCGATGAGGGTTCGGCAACTGGAACGCACCTTGTTGTCTGCATTGGACAATCAGGGTATAGAGTTTCACTGTACGCAGTTCCGGCTCATAGACTCATTCATGCTCAAGGGAGAAGACTTTGAAAAAATTTATTGTTGGTTTGATCGTGGGATTGCTCATACCT
>DATBCN010000202.1:0-1789 GCA_036270475.1 Candidatus Angelobacter sp.
CCGCTGGCCAGCCATTTCAATTGCTGGCGCAAAACTCCTGAAGGCGCGTTACGGAAGCTGTGATAAAAAACCAGACCGGCGGCAACAAAGCATGCTGCCAGATAGCCCAGCTCGATTTTGTCTAAGAAGATCCGCGGACCCAGCCATGGCAAGAAACCAAGTGAGTTTCGCGCAACATTCAAATGCACCAGCAATAGTGCCGAAGGAGGTCCGTAAACTAGCGCCAATCGGGAAAAGAGTCTCCTCGCCGCCTCAGTGCGTTCCGGAAAAACCAACGCGAAATGCAGGAGCAAAGCCGGCGCCAGAAGGCGGGCCACCACACTGGACCAATAGACTTCGTAATCGAAGGTGTCCAATTTGCCGCTGTAGTGAAACGAATAGAGCACAAACGAAACCAGGCAAAAAACGTAGAAGTGAATGGCGCGCGGAGCGTTCCATCGCCGCACAAAGATGAAAATTCCGATGAACAGGTAAATGAGACCGACCACGCGAAGGTAATTTTCGGCCGTGACCGGCTTTTCGGCGGGCGCGATGACCACGGGCGTCTCGAAGGAGTCGCCGGCGCGTTCTACTTTGTAGCGTAACTGGCTCCACAAGCCTGCGCGCCAAACGCGTCTGGTGACCTGAACCGCGCTCCCTACCGGCTGGCCGTTAATTTCAAGTAAGTGATCGCCCTGACGGATTCCCGCTCGTCCGGCAGGGCCGTTGGGATTGACCTTCCAGGCTTCTACGCCGTGATCGGTGTCGCGCCAAGCCACCGCATCGTCTGGTGACTCGAACCGGGCGCGCTGGTCAAAGTTCAAAAGGGCAAAAATCACCGCAGCCAGCGTAGCTAACGCCAGTACCACCGCTCCGAGGCTGACCCGAAAACTCTGCTTCATCACCGGACCCAAATCAGATACACCATGACACAAAAGTAGTTTGTGCAAGTCCCCTTCCACTCTTTGGAAGGAATGCTACCGTCTAACACTTTTATTTTCTGTAGGTTGTATCTTACCCCGAGGAAACTGGCTGCGGAATCCCATTTTCTGGAAGGGTACCTACAGCTTTACAGACTCTAAAACTGCAAGCTAAGCCCACCCCGGAACGTTCGAAAAGCTGGTACCAGGGCTAACTGGCCGTCCCTGGTGCTCACGTTTACCGTCCCTTGCGCCAGCAGGTTGTCACAGTCGGCGATAGCCTCCCAGCGGCCGCGACCAAACTTCGGCAATTGCTGCCGAACTGAAACGTGGAGGTAAGGATCCATCTGGTAGAGCGACTCACCATAGCTATCGACTCGTGATAACGCCGGGCCGCTGATCCATTTGTAGCCAGCGGTGATGCGTCCGCCGGTGCGAGGAATTTTCCCAGTCACATTCACGCCTACACTCTGGCGCCTAGCCATCCGCAATGAGTCGCGTAGCACGCCGTCGTTCACCGTGCCCGGAGCAAGCGCTCCAGCCAGCGCATACAATGCTGTAACTTCAACGTCGTCGTTCAGCTTTTCGCGATAAGCGACGCGACCGCCCCAATCGCTGGATGCGCCGCCGTCATACGCGAAAGCATTGGAGAAAACATCCTCAAAATATTCCTGTACCGGAAGATTACTGCCCCGCCCAAACACCGCCAGGTTATGGTTATCTTCGTGGAACGCCGCAATCTGCAGTTTGCCGTTCTCGCCAACTTTTCTTTCCGCGGAAAGTTCCTCGTGCCAGCCGCCTTGCAGCACCGGACGCCCGTCCCGCCACATCAGGGCCGGAAACGCGTCCAGTTCATCGAGGGTCCTGGCCAGGGCTGATTGCAAATCCTC
>DATBCN010000203.1:0-3969 GCA_036270475.1 Candidatus Angelobacter sp.
TATTCGCACCGCGCGCTGATACTGCATGCGTTGGCTTTTTCGCTGCCCGATTCATTCTGTGTCTCCCAGCATGACGTTGCCATGGCGCTGGCGCCCATGTTCCATGCCAACGCGCACGGTCTGCCGCATGTGGCAATCATGCTTGGCTGCAAGCTCGTGTTGCCGGGCCGTCAGCTTGATCCACAATCCATTCTTGATCTGTTCAGCTCTGAACAAGTTACATTGGCCACTGCCGTTCCCACTGTGTGGGCGGGAATTCTGGAAGCGCTGGAAAAAGATCCAGATCAATGGAAGCTGGCGGCGGCATTTCGCGGCTTTGTGGGCGGAACGGCAGTGCCGGAAGCGCTTGTCCGCAAGCTGGACCAGCGTGGCCTGCGCCTCATACAGGTCTGGGGCATGACGGAAACCACGCCGGTAGCCGTGTGTTCCACGCTGAAATCGCACATGCGCGAGTGGAGCGAAGACGAGCGATACCGTGTGCGTGTCCGCCAGGGCCGGGCGCTGCCTTTTATGGAGGTGCGCGTCGTCAATGACCATGGCGAAGCGCCCTGGGATGGAGCAACACTCGGCGAGTTGCATGTACGTGGACCGTGGGTTGCGTCCAGCTATTTCAATGCTCCCGGAACGGAAGACCGCTGGACCACTGACGGCTGGCTGCGTACCGGTGACATCGCCACCATTGACGCGGAAGGTTATGTGCAGATTGCCGACCGCTCCAAAGACCTGATCAAGTCCGGCGGTGAGTGGATTAGCTCAGTCGACCTGGAAAATGCCCTGGCCGCGCATCCGGCGGTGCGCGAAGCCGGCGTGATTGCCGTGCCGCATCCCCGATGGGACGAGCGTCCGGTTGCGGTCGTGGTGTTGTGCTCAGGGGCCAAGGCAACTGCGGAAGAGCTGTGCGAATTTCTTTCTTCCCGCTTTGCCAAATGGCAACTGCCGGATGCTTTCGTCTTTCTGGACGAACTGCCGCACACTTCGACCGGAAAATTATCCAAGCTTGAACTGCGCAAACGATTTACGAACTGGGATTGGGAGAAGACAGCAGCAAAGCCAAAGTGACATCATCTTTGGCGGCACGATTTTCGCGGATTGATCAGTGAAAATCCGCTTTGGTCCGTGCAATCCTGCGGTGAGGCTTTAACTTTTGCCTCCGCTAAATCCTTTCGAGCCTCACCGGCACTCCCGGTCTGGGCTGCAACGTCACCGATGGATCGGCGCGCACCGCCGCGGGATCAATCGCCAGCTTCAAACGGAAGCGCTGGAGCAGCAATGTGAGCGCCACCAGAATTTCCGTCATCGCAAAGTTCAGCCCGATGCATGTGCGCGGTCCAGCGCCGAATGGCAGATACGCATAGCGTGGCCGCGCGGCCGAATTTTCCGGCGCAAACCGCTCCGGACGAAAAACATCCGGGTCCTGCCACCACTTGGGATGGCGCTGCGTGATGTACGGGAAGATAAGGATTTCTGACCCGGCCACAATGCGGTAGCCGCCGATCTCGTCTTCTTTTGCCGCGGTCCGCGCCAGCGTCCAAACTGGTGGATAAAGGCGCATGCTCTCTTCCACGACCATGCGCGAATAGCGGAGTTTCATCATGTCTTCATATGTTGGCGTGCGTCCATTCAGAAATGCCGCTTCAGCCGTCATGCGCTCCACCACTTCAGGCCGCGTGGCGATCAGGAAACAAGTCCACGCAAGCGCCAGGGTTGTAGTCTCATGTCCGGCGGTAAGCAGCGTGATGACCTCATCGCGAAGCTGCTGGTCAGACATGGGAGCGCCGCTTTCATCGCGCGCCTCCATCAGCATGGTCAGCAGATCGGCAATGCGCGCGGGCGCTTTGCGCCTCTCGGCAATAATACGGTCAATGATTCCGTGGATGTTGGCCAGAGCGCCGCGATATTCGCGGTTGCGTTTTGTAGGGATGCTCAGAGGCGGCGGGAAAACCGACCAGGCGCGGTCCACCGAGTAGTCGCGGCCAATATCCAGCGTGCGGCGTATTGACTCGGCGTCCGCTTCCAGGTTGGTGGTGAAAAGCACCTCTGCCGCGATGTTCAGGGTAAGGCGCATGAAGTCCGGGACAACGTCAAAGATTTCGCCTTGCCTGGCATTCTGTTCCCAGCGGTGGAGCATGGTCAGCGAGTTTTCCGCCATGGTGGCAACGAAGGAAGCCACCTGCTGCCCCTGGAATGAGGGCTGGGTCATCTTCCGTTGCCGCTGCCAGAGCGCGCCTTCGCTCGTGAGCAGCCCTTCTCCCAGCGAGAGTTTCAGGATTTTATAGCCTCGGCCCTTGCGATAGTTGGCTACATTCCCTTGCAACACATGCTGGATATGTTCGGGGTGGCTCAACTGATGCGAGACCCACACGCCGCGATAACGGACTACATCGCCATAGGTCAAGGCAGCTTTAAAAAAGCCGCCCAGCGGGTCTTTGCGGAATTGTGGCAGATCCAGAAAAAACTGAAAGGCGGCAGGGCCGGGAGCTGTATTGAACTGGTGAGAGCGAATCAACACTCATAATTTTACCCGAGACTGGCCTGAGCAAAGGCGTGATCGCCAAACACATCGCGGGGACAGGGATGGTTCGCCGAAGCCTTGCGCCAAAAGACAGCAAGAAATCGCCAGCAAATGCGCGGCTTTTGAGCAGTGTTCATTCCCGAACACTATCATGCCGAAAACGAACACCCACAGTCCTTCGTCACGTCGATCACCCAATCATTCTCTCCGTGATTTCAATGGGTTAGGCAGCAGAGCGGGTTTGGTACGGCAGGTGCGATTGTTAGCAGAGGAGATTAACGGCGCAGGTGCCGGGATTCAATTTCGGAGATATTGGGTTAGGAGTTTCATATGTTTGACGGCAAAAATAATCGAATTCTGGATAGTTTGTCCTTCCGGCTGGCGCTAACAGCAGCCGTTTTCGCGGTATGGTCGGGCGCGGGTTATCTGCTGTTGGCACTGTAAGGGTGGGACAGAAAGCAGCTTTTGCCAGTTCAAGGTGTTGAGGGTGCCGGTGCAACGTTAAAGTTAAAAGGGCAGGATGTCGCGCAGTCTCCGGTCTCATAACTTTCACGCGACGATTGCACACGGCGCCCGCAACTTTCAGCCATATCGAATGTGAGAAAAAACGCGGAGTGCGGCAGAACGCGTTCTTTAAAAAAATCAACGTCAATTTAGGATTGTGCGCTGCTGTTAGGCTACTTGAGCGCGCGCAAGGCCAGCGGCCCATGAGTTGCCTGCAGAGACACCGGCTTGGTCTTGTGCGGGCTGTCCGGCCAGACGCTGCAGCGCCAGTGTTTTTGCCACGACTACATCCTGCACCTGGCAGCCGAGCAGAGTAGAACACTCGCGCAGCGAATAACCTTCCAGCACAGCCATGACAAAAACAAATCGCGCAAACGGTTCCCATGCGGAAACATTGGGGACGATATTCTTCGAGTCCGCGCTATTCTCAGGTCCGCCGGCGACCGTCTCTGGCAAGGCGCTTGGCCGCGATGGGACGGGGGCAATCATTTTTATTGCGTTGTGAATAATGGCGCGCTTGCTCCATGCCCGCGCCCACTGCCGGAAAACAGGGTTGCCGCGGATGCTCTCGTCCAGGCCGGCGACAAAACATTGTTCAGCCTTGGTCTTGTCTGCCGTCAGCAAAAAAGCGAGCTGGTGCAGGCCGTTCATGTCTTGCGCAAAAATCTCCTGAAAATCCTTGCAGCTTGCGTATTCAGTCGCACGTTCGTTGGCATGCTGTTTGCTTCTACGGCGAAACATCTTTAAAAAACTCCCCTGCCTGGTGTACGCAAAAAACGGGCAAACGGTTTTATCTGGCCCTTTACATCTGTATGACGTTTAGACGAGGTTGAGATTAACAACGTTTCAAATTTTATTTGGTCACTTTAGCATCGATTCCGGCTCCTGATGCCCGTGGCTGATGATTTTTTTTGCGCGCGAACTCTTTTCGCAACTCACGGACGGACTGGCCC
>DATBCN010000204.1:0-8534 GCA_036270475.1 Candidatus Angelobacter sp.
GCGAGATGCCGGCAACAAAATCCATCTGCACCCTGGCCAGCCGCCGCGCTCTCTGGCTCGCCATCAGGATCAGCGCCATGGTCACGGCCAGCACGCCCAACACGCCGAAGCTCGCCATCAGGTTGTGGCGGCGCAGTCCGCTGACCGCGGCTTCCACTGATCCGCTTTTGTGTTTGACGGCAATCTGCCAGACGCCGTGGCTGTCCGCATAATGGAACGGCTCAAACCTGGGCATACGCTCCAGAGCAGCCATACGTCTTTCATCCGGGGGCAAAGAGTGGTCGGCCGGCATGGACGGCATGGGCGCGGCAAAAAACTCAATCCCCGCATCGGGAGGTCCGCCATGGCCAAACGGAGGACCGAACAGATTCAATGTAGCGTCCATCGGCAGATTGTTGTCCTCGCCAAATCCTGAATCCGACGCATAAATGACGTTACGGCCGCTTTCCGTACCGCGCACCGCCACGTGATATTCCATGCCGGAAGAGCCGCGAAAATATTTTTGCGCCAGCTCAGGGAAAATCTCTTTGGCCAGCACGCCCGGATCCAGTTGGATAATGAGCCACGTCACCTCGGCGGGAACATGAAGGCCATTTGACGTTCCATGCCTTCGCACCGGATAAGCCAGCGCCGGCACCGATTGGTCAATGGCCCAGGGCATTAACGCCTGCGCCATGCGTCCATGCATCGCTACTCCGCGGCCATGGGCATCGTGGTGCTGGTCAACGCGCGCCTGGTTGCCGCTAAAGTTGCGGGCCGGTCCAAACTCATTGCGTCGCCGGGGCCCACGCCGCATTATTGCCGCATCCTGCCCGCCTTGCGCCGGATGATACGCTGACAGAATTTCAGCTAGCCTTTTCTGCATTGGGTCAAATTGCGCCGGCCACGGCACGCGTTCAAACTGATCACTGGCGGGATCAAAGCGCAGCGGCTGCTGGCCGTCGCCGCCTTGCCAAAGATAAATATGTGAAACCAGGTTGGGATGCGTTGAGGTTTGCTGCCAGTGATGGAACTGTTCCTTCAACTCCACCGGCTTGATGTCACTGGAGCCATCCACGACCGAGCGGATCTCCAGGGCCACCGCGCCCAGCTCCCGCGAAAAGTCCTGCCGGAAAGCCATCAGGGAAATATGCAGATTGGATTGCATCTGCGTGCGCGTGGCTTCACTCAACTGGCCGCTCCACCGGTACTGCAATACCGCCAGCCCAGCCAACACCGCTGCCAGAGCGGGAACAACCACCCATCGGAGAAGACGTTCTCTGGTCTGTGGCTTTGTCATTTCAGCTTAACTGGGAGATGCCGACGTTCCGCCAAAACACAATCTAGGGGGAACCTCGGCCCGTTGCTCAATCTCAATTATAGTGTCCGCTCCCAGCATCCTTGCTGGACTTATCTGCTGAAACTGAGGCCGGCGAACCTTGCGCCCCGCAAGGGCCTTTGCAGCAGTGTGCTGAGCTCCCGCAGGAACTTCGGTTTGTAGATCACGGCATTGGCGCCGCATCCGGCGCAGGCCGCGCGAAATTGCTGGCTGGTGTCCATGGAAAGCAGGATGATCCTGGTCTCCGGCGCCATCTGTGACAGCAACAGCGCCGTCCTTAGGCCGCTCATGCCGGGCATGTCCGCGTCCATCACCACCAGTTCAGGCTTGAGCTGCATCACGGCGTCAATCGCCTCCTGCCCGCTCTCCGCCCGGCCCGTTACTTCCACGATCTCATGATGCTCCAGCAGCGTGCAGATCGCATGCAGGATCGTCGTTGAATCATCGACGATCAATGCTCTCTTTCTGGCGACCGGCCCCGCAATCTTGGCTGGATGAGTAGGGACAACAACAGTTCCTAACGACATTTTGGCTACCTTCGCTAGTTTTGAGTTTAGCGGGAACCATCGTGCAACGAGGTAAATCCCCGGGCAAGACGATGTAAAGTTCCTGTAAAGGACCCGTTTACCAACGCCGAAAGCCAAAGAGGAAAGCGCTTACAAATTGAAGACGCAGCACAAAAAAAGACAGGCCGCCGCTTCTGCATGCGGTCCCGCCTGTCTCTACAGTCAGTGCGACGGAAGCTACATGGAAGCGCCCATTCCGCCATGGCCGTGCATTGGTCCAGAGCCATGGCCGTGCATGTCGCCGTGGTGGGATTCCAGTTCATTCATCTTGGTCTGCTGCTCTGGCGTTAGCGTTTGATAGAACGCAGCCTGTGCCTTGGCATGGGCCGTCGTCATCTGCGCCGTGAGATTGCCAATGGCGTTGGCCGCCTGCTCAATCGCCGCCGTGTCATTCTTCTGGATGGCCGCCTTCAGGTTGTCATGAGCGGCACGCATCTGTTCATGAGTGTTTTTGGCGTCATTCTGGACGCCGCTGAAGATAGCGGCAGCCTGCTGTTGCTGCTGCGTGGTGAGGGAAAGCTGCTTGGTCAAAAAGTCAATGTGGTGCTGCGCCATCGCCGCCGGGTCAGGCGGGTTTCTGTGTTGTGCCGCGGCGAATACGCTGGCCAGGGCAAGAAATGCGACTACTTTTAAAAGGGTTGTTCTCATTGGTTTGTTTTCTCCATAAAATGCTCGCTTTGGTTAAACAACTACGAATAAAGCCAAATGGTCTTGCTATGAATCCATACAAATACGTTCTATGACCGTGCCAAACTCCTGCCGGAAGTTTTCTTTGTGAACAAAATCAAACGCGCCGGACTCCGCACATGCCTGCTGCAGCTCCGGTGTGTTGTCCGTGGACATAAGCACCACCCGTGCTTGGGGAAACCTGCGGTTAAAAAACCATGCCAGTGTAAGCCCATCGAGATAAGGCATGTGAACGTCCATTAATATGAGGTCCGGCTGAAGCTTGAGTACCGTTTCAATCGCCTCACCGCCTTTTCCCGCCCGCGCCACCAGATCGATTACGGGATCAAGCTCAAGAAGCTCACAGGTAACTTCCAGAAACGTGGGAGAGTCATCGACCACAACCGTTCTGATCCGCTGCGGAAGCGTATCCGCCGGGCCGCGCGCAACTTGATTTGCGAATGTGAATTGAGTTTGTGCCGCCATTCGTGTTTGCCGCCTTTACAAAATGTGATGCTCTGATCTGAACACGTTTGCAACAGGCGCCGGGTAAAATGGCTGGCAGAGTGATGTAAAGAAGGTGTAAAGGTTTGCGGGACGAGTGGAAGGCGTTTTAAACCGACATCGCGGGAGAAGCGATTTTAGCTAGAGTTCCAGGGCGGTTCGCAGCGCACGGTTCAATTCAGCAAGTTTTGCCGCGGGAAGCTGCGCAACATACTCTGTGAGTTCCATCTTGCGCAAGCTCACCAGTTGTCGCACATGATCCAGCTCTGGTGTTTCAGTCCATGCTCCGGCCCTACGGCAACTTGTGTGGAGATCCCCTGCCCCTTGGAGAATACCGGAGCGCAGATCAAGGTAGAAAATCTGGAATCAATCAGCACTTGCCTGCTTACCACGACAAAAAGCCGGTGTTGCTTTGCGTCGGGGATTTGTCTCCCTTTTAGGCCATCTGTAAGCATACGACGCCCTCCGTGTCCATTTGTATTCAAGGCAATGCGGGTGATAACATCGCTACCTTGTGGAGGGACCGTCTGATGTCGGATAGAGATAACAGCAATAGTTTCCTGTGGTTCCTGGCTGGACTTGGCTTTGGCGCGCTCATGGGGGTGCTTTATGCTCCCCGCTCCGGACGCGAAACCCGCGAGGCCATTAAGAATTCCGCCAATGAAGGCGCGGAATACCTGAAAACCAGGGGCCGAGACGCCAAGGAAACAGTGAACCAGTGGGTGGACCGCAGCAAGGAAGTAGTGGGGCAACAAAAAGAGAAGATCAGCGCCGCGATTGACGCCACGCGCCAGGCCTATCGCGAGGCCGCGGGCGAAGGCAAGAAAGGCTCATAAGGAGCTCCGCCCCACTGTGGACAACACCATCATCACAATCTTTGTGGTCGTCGCCGCGGTTGCCATTGTCGTGCAGATGGTGATTTTGTTTGCCCTGTATAAGGCGCTGCGGCAGACCTCAGAGCGCATGGAAGGCATTGCCGGAAGGCTGGAACAGCAGGCTACTCCTGTGCTGGCCACTGCCGCCGCCATCCTTGAGGACGCCAAACCCAAGCTGGCTGAGATCACCACGAACCTGGCGGAAACATCGGCTTCCGTCCGCAGTCATGTGACGCAGGTTGGAGAAGCAACCACGGAAATTGTGGAACGCGCCCGCCAGCAGGCCGCCAGGCTGGATGAATTCGTGGCCAACGCCGCGCAAAAAGTTGAAGCTACTTCTGAACTGCTGCAAAACAAGGTCTTCTCGCCCATGCGGCGCGTCCGCGCCGTTATGACCGCGCTCAACGCCGGTATGGCTTTCTTCAAAGCCAACCGCTCGCGCCGTAAAGCGAACGGAGAGAGCGTGGAAGACGAAGAAATGTTTATTTGACGAAAAACTGGTAAATGGGTAATTTGGTAAATTGGTAAATTGAAAACCTGAAAGCTTATTTTATTATCTTTTGCAGTTTTTAGTGACGTTGAAAAAATCGCTGTCAGTTCGCTGGCTTCTTTTAGGATTTCTTCGAGCCTTTCATGTTTGAGAATACCCGCCTCCTCAAGCAATTCCAGCCATAGAACGCTTTCATCCGCTTCTGCCGCGACGATTCCATTCTCGCAACGAATTCAGCCTTGGATCTCCCGCGACATGCTGCACGGTAGTTAGCAGCAACGGAAGTTCCACAACGCAATAATTGCTTCCCTAATCCCTGCGCTTCTGTCGTTTTGGGAAGAGCCTGAAAAAGACGAATCACTCTTAGAGCAAACTTCTTTGTTCTCTGGCGTAACTCTTCAGGAGGACTCATCAATCTATCGCTTACAAATTTACCAATTTACCAACTTACTCATTTACCAAGTCCGCTTCATCTTCCAAACCTCACGCTCACGTGTCCGCCAGGTGGAATTCTCGATCCTGGCGCAGGTGACTGCTCTTGCCCCACGCCGCTTCCATTCACGTCCAGTTCAAGACCAGCAGAATCCGCCTCTTCCAGCGCTGTGCGCAATGATTTGCCGTGGAAGTCCGGCACCAGAACTCCTCCGGCTACGTCCAGCACCACTGTCCCGCGCGGTTGCTCCGTTGTTTTGAGTACAGTCTTCTGCACCGTCGCGGGGGGCGGTGCGGGAGCTGAGGCTGGTGCAGACTGTGGTGACGGCTTAGTTGTTGCGGCAACCGTGCGTAGTTTCGCGTCTTGTGTAACTGGAGCGATCGGCGGCGCTGGGGCCGCTTGCGGAGCACCCGTTTGCGGAGACGGCGTATCTGCATTCGGCTGCTCACTGGCAATGTAATCCGGCGCGGCTTCGCTTACATCATCTTCTTTAGCATGGGCGCGCAGATACATGCGGCGCGGGTCCTGCACTTCTACATCGTGCGGCACGTTCATA
This sequence comes from Candidatus Angelobacter sp., assembly GCA_036270475.1. Lineage (GTDB taxonomy): Bacteria > Acidobacteriota > Terriglobia > Terriglobales > Acidobacteriaceae > Angelobacter. The sequence goes on from DATBCN010000204.1 coordinate 5,409, forward strand.
TACGCCAAAACCTGCTGGGCGATGCGCGAGAAAACCGGCGCCGCCGCTACTCCGCCGCCATCGCGGGGATAGCCGCCCGCTGGAGAGTCCAGCACCACCAGCACCGTGACTGCCGGATTATTCACCGGCGCAAAGCCCGCGAAAGAAGCAATGTGCTTGAGATGAGAATATCTTCCACTCGCATCGATCTTCTGCGCCGTGCCCGTCTTGCCCGCGGACGTGTATCCATCCAGGATGGCGCTCTTTCCCGTCCCACGCAGCACCACTCCTTCCAGCATATGTTTCATCTCCGCCGCGGTCAGCGGAGAAATCACACGCCTTCCCAGAGCAGGCTGAAAAGCGATGAGTTGCGGAGTGCCGCGCGGGGCCGTTGTGCCGGCAACAATCCTGGGCGCAACATAGGTCCCGTCATTGGCAATGGTTGAAATCATGGAAGCCAGTTGCACCGGCGATACGCCAATCTCCTGTCCCATGGAGATTGCCCCGATGCTTACTTTTGACCAGCGGCTTACCGGCTTGGTGATGCCGCGCGTCTCTCCAGGCAACTCAATCTTTGTTTGCGACCCAAAACCAAACTGGCGAATGTAGCGGTCAAATCTTTCTTCGCCCAGCCGCAAGGCAACCTTGATTGCGCCCACATCGCTGGAGTGCTCAAGAATCTGCGTTACCGTAAGTCCGGCATACGGATGATGGTCATGAATACGGAGGCCGTTCACCACAATCGAGCCCATCTGGCAGTCAATCACCTCGTCTGGATTGGTGATCTTTTCTTCCAGGGCGGCGGCCAGCGTCACAACCTTGAACGTGGAACCGGGTTCATAAATATCACTCACGGCCCGATTCTTAAGCGCCTGCGGGTTTACCTTGTTAAAGATATTGGGATTGAACGTGGGCCAGTTGGCCAGCGCCAGTATCTCTCCCGTATGCGGGTTCTGTACGATGACCGTGCCTGCTTCCGCCTGTGTCTCACTGATGGCCCGCGCCAGCTCACGCTCCGCGATGTACTGGATTTTTTCATCGATGGTAAGCACCACGTTCTCACCCGGGTCAGGCTGCTTCTCCACACGGCCCAGCCAGCGGCGCTTGTTGTCCATGGTGATCAGCATCTTGCCGGACTTGCCGGTAAGTTGCGGCTGAAATTCGCGCTCTACACCACCCAGCCCTTCGTCATCCAGCCCCACATATCCCAGCACCTGCGCTGCAAGTTCATTCTTGGGATAAAACCTTTTTGATTCTTTTTGAAAGTAAATTCCCTTCAGGTTAAGCGCGCGGACACGAGCACTGGTAGGGTTATCCATCTTGCGCGCCACCCATGCAAAAGCCTTGGAGCCGCGCATGCGGCTTTCAATCTCCGTAACATCGGCTTTCAGCACGCGCCCCAGCACCTGCGCCGTGGAGTGGATATCAGGGACTTCAGAGGGAACGGCAAAGACGGAATCAACGCTGACCGTCATGGCAAGCTCATTGCCGCGACGATCATAGATATTGCCCCTTACGGGAGAGACTTCTATGCTGCGCTGCTGCTGCTTGGCCGCGCGTTGCGTGTAGTCACCATAATTGACCACCTGTAGCCAGACGAGCCGCCCGCAAATCACCAGAAACCAGAATAGAAGAAAGCCCGCAATAATGAAAACCCGGGTGTTGCCGCTTTGATTGGACTGAGCCATTATTCCCCTGACAATCACAGTCTGCTTGCTATCAAAAGCGGGCGAAGCCGGCTTGCGTGCTGAGCCCACTATTCAGGTGCATTGAAACTCTCAAGTCGGGCCAAGCTCTCAAGCGGTCTGGAGCGCAGCGACATAAATAAGGACACAAAAAAATAACGACCCCGGCTGTTTTTCCGGAGTCGTCATCAAGCTCCAGAAACTTCCAGAGCTAAGGTCCACCAACCAGAACTTTATTGTGCAGCGATGACGGCCACTGGCGACGCCTGCGCCATGATCGGAGCGCCTGCATCGTCAGGATTCAGGCGGATGACCTGGCCTGGCTGTGGCGACTCAAGTCCCATCTGCCGCGCCAGGGCATCGATCCGGCCGGGATCGCGTAGTGAAGCCGCTTCCAGCTTGAGCGTGCGGTTCACTTCCACCAGGCGCTCACGCTCGGTCTTTTGCGCTTCAATTTTGTATCCATATTCTATGGAGCTGAAGTGCTGCCAGGCATAAAACATCATCACCAGGAAGAGCGCGGCCACGCTGGCGGAGAACATCCGTATCTCGCGCCGGCGCTTAGGATCGCTGATCTTGACCAGCCGGGAGTTGTCGATTGTCTTTTGAAAATAAAACTCCGGCGTGATCCCGGCAACGCTGCGGCGTCCTGAAGAACGCGCATCCACCGGCGTGATCATTCCTGTAATGTGCATTGCCGTGGCGGCCATTTACGCTACCTCAACCATTTCCTGTCGCCATTCAAAACGGCGCAGTGGATATTGGCGCTCCAGCGCCAAAGCCTGAATTTTTTCCTGTTCGCGGGCGTGGTCTTCCGCACGCACCACACTGTTGATCAGTTCTTCAATCGTTTTTCCCTGAAACATCTTCTTGTCCTCTGCTTTTCTCGAGGGATCTTCTTTTTCCGGGGCGGCACCGTAAAGCGGTAGGTAATTCGCCCAAGTTTTAGGAGGAAGGCAGTGCCTCCCCGGAAACCCTTTGCTCCGCCTGCCTACCACGGCCAGCGAAGCCAAACTTATTTGCGTTCCGCGACCCGCATCTTTGCGCTGCGCGATCTTGGATTGCGATCAATCTCTTCTTCCGTCGCCGTGAGCGGCTTCTTTGTCAGCACCTCATAGATGCCGGCTTTTGCGCCATCTCGCATCGCGTCTTTCACGATGCGGTCTTCCAAGGAATGGAAGCTGATCACCACCAGCCTGCCTCCCTTCTTCAAGACGTCAGGCGCCGCGTCCATCAGCGCCTGCAAGTCCTCTAGTTCGCGGTTTACGAAGATTCGGATTGCCTGGAAAGTTGTGGTCGCTGGATGAATCCTTTGATGAGCCCCGGTATTCATTGACCGGAGCGCAGCCGATATGACTTGTGCCAGATGAGCGGTACTTCTTATCGGCCGCGCCCGGACAATGGCTCTGGCGATTCTCCGCGACCTCCTTTCCTCACCGAATTCGTAAATCACATTTGCGAG
>DATBCN010000205.1:0-4454 GCA_036270475.1 Candidatus Angelobacter sp.
CTGCTCTCCGCTTTTTAATCCCAGCATCAAATTGGGTAAATGAGTAATTTCGTAATTGAGTAATTGAAAACCAAAATACCCTATGGCTCTACTTTCGCTCAGTTCGGGAAAGAGCTTTTCATTTACCAAATTACTAAATTACCCATTTACCAAATTTACTCACTCCAGCCCGCCATACACCAACTTCCCACCCAGAAACGTTGCTTCCACCTTCACGTTCTTAATTGAAGCCGCCGGGATCTTGAAAATATCGTCTGAAAGCACCACAAAGTCCGCCAGCTTTCCTGGCGTGATGGAGCCTTTTTCTTTTTCCTGAAACTCAGCGTAGGCCGATCCCATGGTGTAAGCCTCAATCGCTTCTGTCACGGTCAACTTCTGCTCCGGCACCCAGCCGCCAGGATTTTTGCCGTCAAGCGCTGCCCGCGTTACGGCTGCGTACAAACTCCACATGGGGCTGAGCGGCGCAACGGACCAGTCAGTCCCGAAAGCCAAATGCACGCCGTTGTCAATAAACGTGCGGAACGCATACGTGCGTTTGATCCGCTCCGGGCCGATGCGGCTTTCCGCCCAGCGCCCATCATCAATGGCGTGATAGGGCTGGACGGAAGCGATCACTCCGAGCTTTGCGTAGCGCGCAAAATCTTTGGCCGCTAGATGCTGTGAATGCTCAATGCGCCAGCGCCGATCTTTCTTTCCGTTGGCCTTCTCTATCTGGGTAAACATATCGAGCGTGATGGAGATGGCCCGGTCGCCGATGGCATGGATGCAAAGCTGCAGGCCGGCGGCATCCGCGCCGCGCAACCGTTGCTGCATCGCGGAAACAGGATGCATCTCATCGCTCAGCAAACCATTCTTGCCCGGCGCATCGGTGTATGCGTCAAAGAAATAGGCTGTCTCCGAGCCAAGAGAGCCGTCGGCGTAGCCCTTTACCGCTCCCATACGCAAAAATGACGAACCGAAACCGCGCCGTATGCCAACCCGGGCCTGGTCTTTCCAACTTGTCTCCATTGGCGCCGCATAGACACGCACCGTGAGGCCGCCGTGCTCCTGCAGTTCAGCATAGGCTTTCACGTCGTCATAAGACGGATTCATGTCCTGCACGCTGGTTACGCCCAGTGACGCAGCATGGTCCAACGCCTGTTTAATCGCCCGCATGCGGTGCGCCGGAGTCATCGGCGGCATCACTTTATTTACCAGGTCCTGCGCCGCGTCTTTCAACACTCCCGTGGGATTGCCCTGCGCATCGCGGACGATCTCACCGCCCGCGGGATCAGCGGTCTTGGCGGTGATGCCCGCCAGCTTCAATGCAACGGAATTCGCCAGCGACTCATGGCCATCATAGCGATTGACCCACACTGGCGTTTCCGGCGAGGCCGCATCAATGAGTTCCTTCGTCGGCAGATTTGGCGGCGACCATCTCTGCTCGTCCCAGTCTCCGCCAATCACCCACTCACCCTTGGGTGTGGCTTTTGCACGATCGCCAATTCGTTTTGCGAATTCCTCTGGCGAAGCCGCATCTTTAAGTTGGACTGCGGTGAGATGGTCTCCGCCATCCACAAAATGGACGTGCGCGTCATTAAAGCCGGGCAGCAGCAGTTTGCCTTGTGCGTCCAGGACTTTGGTTTGCGGTCCGTGCCATGTATCCACCTCTGCCGCGCCGCCAACGGCGACGATGCGGTCGCCCAGCACCGCCAACGCCTCGGCATGTGGCCGCGTCTTATCGACCGTCCAAATCTTTGCATTGGTTACAATCAGGTCCGCGGCCGGCTTGGTCTGTGCCTGTGCCTCACAGACAAACGCAAAAACGGCTGCAATCGCCAACCTCAGCCCTGTTTTGTAACTACCAGTCATGCAACTACCTTTCCCCCCACTTTAGTTTCGTCCGTAATACATCAAAAAATGACCGCCCCGCCAGTTTAAATAATTTCACCTGGTACTCTGACTTCCGGCAGCGCACCACATCGCACTCTTCAAGCTGTGTTCCCACCTGCCCATCAACGGTTAGAAACGCATGTTCCCTGGTCGCAAGTATTCTGGCCTCAATCACGGCGGTGTCCTGCACCACCAGCGGCCGGTTCGTAAGAGCATGGGAGGCAACCGGAGTGATCACAAAGCCAGGAACATCCGGCGATAGGATGGGCCCGCCTGCAGCCAGGGAATAGGCGGTTGATCCTGTAGGCGTGGAGATAATCAAGCCATCCGCCTTATAGTCAGCCACAAAATTGCCGTTCACACGCACGTCAAAGTCGGTAATGCGCGCCACCGCGCTCTGATTGAGCACTATCTCATTGAGCGCTTCATAAGTCGCAACGCAATTGCCGCCGCGCTGCAACTGGCAATGCAGCATGGGGCGCAGGCTTACCTCGCATCGTCCGGCATCCACTTCCGCTAGGGCCTGCTCAATCTCTTCCTGCTTTACCTCGGTCAAAAAGCCCAGCGAACCCAGGTTGACGCCAAGAATTGGAATGCCGGCATGCGCGACGCAACGCGCGGTGGAAAGCAGTGTTCCATCACCGCCCAGCACGATTACAAAGTCAGGCGCGGAGCGCGGCAGGTCGGCTCTCTCCGCCGGTTCACAGTCAGCGCAGAACTCGCGCGTGGTTGCGTCCGCGGTGATGGCATAGCCGTTGTTCCGCAGCCACTCTGCCACCCGGCCAACAACTTTGCCCAGCTCCGGCTTGCCTTGCTTGGAGATGATGGACGCTTTCTTTATTTTGCTCATGAGAATTCTGCGTGCAACAGAAATTCCCGGTTCCCTTCCATGCCGAGAATAGGAGATTCCATCAATTCTATGTGCTTGCCGCCCAGCTCTTCCACTTTTTGCCGGACTTTCATCACTGCGCCCTGCTGCGCCTGTTCATTTTTCACGATGCCGCCTTTGCCTACCAGTTGACGGCCCACTTCAAACTGCGGCTTGATCAGGATTACAGCCTCGCGTTGTGCGGCTGGCGGTAGCACAAATGCCGCTTGCAGCACCGCGGGGAGAACGAGTGTAACAGAGATAAAAGAAACATCCATGGCCATAAAGCTCACCGGCGCAACCGCACCCGCGCCAGCCAGGTCTGCCTGCGTAAGATAGCGGGCATTCATCTTCTCCAGCAGCTTCACCCGTGGATCAGAACGCAAGCGCGCATGTATCTGGCCGTAACCAGTATCAACGGCAATCACCTCAGCGGCGCCGTGCTGCAGCATGCAATCGGTGAATCCGCCGGTCGACGCGCCTATGTCCAAGCATGATCTGCCGGCAAGATCAATTTTCCAATTCTTGAGCGCTGCCTCCAGTTTGAGTCCGCCGCGGCCAACATATTTCAAGTCATCGCCCAGCAAACGTATCTCCGCACCTGGGTCAACCCCGGAGCCCGCTTTCTCGATCTTCTGCTCGTTCACCAGCACGCGGCCTGAAAGCACCATGGCCAGCGCGCGCTCGCGGGAAGGCGCCAGGCCCCGCTCCACCAGCAGCTTGTCAATGCGGACCTTCATGAGAGCAATTGTATTGGACAATGCGTGGAAGGATCAGAATCTAACCAGGCGGATTCGAAGTCCGCAACTGGCGCTCAAGCTTTTCCCGCCAGCGGGTCTTGCTGGCGAATTTGAATGGCATGGTTCGGTCGTTCATCGTACTGCTGCATGCCCGGGTCGTGCAACTGTTTCTATTGCAAAATTTTCGAATCACAAAATGCCATGCTGCGGAATTTTCCGTGGCGGAAACTTCCGTCGCACCTGAACCAGTGCAAAGCGCAAAAATCCGCAACCTTCGGCGCTATTTCCCGCGCAAGCAATCCTTTTCCACATTGTTTTTCACTGATCTGTTGAAAATCGGTAGAAATTAATGGAGAGACACTTGCCCACTGCTTTGCTCCCAACTCTTCAGCATATTCAAAATCCGGCATGCGGTAGAATGTTTCTCACTCATGGGCCAAAAAAACAAAACCAGGTCTGCATCAGCGCCAGCACGCAAAACCAAAAGCTCCAAATTAAAAACACGGCCCGCGCCGCGTAAAGCGCCGGCAAAGAAGGCAAAGCCTGACGAAGCTGCTCTGGCGGTGTTGAATGCTGACAAGCTCAAACAACTTTATGCCACCATGCTGAAATGCCGCATGTTGACCGAGCGCATGGGCGGCATTGTGGACTCCGGAAGCAATCCGGCGCACATTCTTCCTGGACTTGAGGCCATGCTGGTGGGCGCGGGCGCACATCTGCAGCCGCAGGATTCAATTGCTCTTGAGCACGGTGGATTTCTTGCCAGGCTGATTAAGGGCACGCCGCTGCGTGTGATTCTTGCGCAAATGAACGAACCCCAAAAAAGCAACGGCATCCAACAAACATCAACAAATGACGGCACGGCAACAAGCCACACCATGATGACCGGGCTTGCCCTGGCCCAGGAGATGAAGGGCAAGGGCGCTGTAACGCTTATGTTCGCCACCAACAACTCTTCAACCTCGGACTTCGAA
>DATBCN010000206.1:0-3318 GCA_036270475.1 Candidatus Angelobacter sp.
GCTTGCGGACTTCATCCGCGACTACAGCAAAACCGCGGCCTGCTTCACCGGCGCGCGCCGCTTCAATGGCGGCGTTCAGCGCCAGCAGGTTGGTCTGTTCGGTAATGTCATTGATGACGTTGACGATCTCGGAAATTTCCAGCGAACGGTCACCTAGAGCCTTGATGCGTTTCGCCGTCGCCTGCACGGAAGAGCGGATGCGCTGCATGCCTTCCAGCGTGTCACGCACGGAGCGATTGCCCTGTTCGGCGGCGTCCAGCGCGCGACGCGCAGCTTCAGCGCTGGCTTCCGCGTTGTTGGATACCTGCTTCATCGAAACCGTGAGCTGCTCCACGGCGGAAGATGTATTGGTAATTTCCTGGTCCTGCTGGATGGCGCCGGTGGACATTTCTTCCGAGGCGATAAGAATTTCGTTCGCGCTCGATTGCACGTCAATGGCGGCCTTGCGCACGCGTTCCAGAACCTTGGCAAAGTTATCAAGCATGTAGTTGACGGAGTCCACCACGTTGCCCAGCGCGTCATTGCTCACGCGGCCGCGCAGCGTCAGGTCACCGCGGGCGATCTGGCTCACAATCGTCAGGAACTCCGTCACGCTCTTCTGCAGGTTCTCCTGCGCTTCCTGGTTGAAGATGGCGCGGGATGAATTCTCAGCGGCGCGGTTCAACTGTTCGGCGATAAAGCCGAAGTCGTCAGCGGAATCCACCGTGGCGCGCGTGCGGTAATCGCCCTGGGCAAAGCGCTCGGAGAATTCAGAGAGACGCTTCACCGGGATCAGCACGCGGTTGTTGATGGTGATGAACGTCCACAGGCCGGCAACGGCCGCGACGAAAAACGCCATCAGCAGCTTGATGCCTGCGCCCTGGCTGAGCGCGCCGAAGTCGGTAATGCCCAGTCCTCCGGAATGCGCGCCAGCGCTGTATGCCAGCAACAGCACAAGAAACAGCGCCACCACATCAACGCCGACCATCATCCACAGGGTCGAGTTCAAACGACCTTTCATAGCCTTCACTCCTGTAGCTCTGCTCAAACCCACAGCAGAGCTTTCAAAAAAACCTATTACCAATCCGCACTTGTTACTGGCGCTCAGCGCGTCAATCGGCTTCGCGGCCTTTGTAACCTCTGTCGCTCCGCTTCAAAAGTGCAGCAGAGTTTCAAAACCTGATCTCTCAAATCACTGGGACGGGAAACGTCTCAGTCAGTTTCTTTAAATTCAAAGCCAGCGCCATGCGATCTTCATGCCGCAGCATGCCGCAACAGTGCGGCATCTCCTGCGGCGCTTCTTCCACCAGCAACGGTTCTGACGTGCTGCACGTGCCAATCACCTCGTCCGCCGCGATCCCGATCCGCAGATCATCGTGGTCGCCTTCACCCTTCAGGCTGGCCACCACCACGTGCTTCGGATGCAGGTCCGGCCGGCGGCCTTCGGTTAACGCGATATCCACTACTGGCACAATCGAACCGCGCAGGTTGAAAATCCCCATGAGAAAAGCCGGGGCCAGCGGCACCCTGGTCAGGTGTGGCCACTCCACAACTTCCTCCACGTCGAGCACGGAAAAACAGAAGCGTTCGCGTCCGGCGCGAAACAGGCAATACTGCCGTTCCGGCTCCGCCTTGGGCAGCAGTTCAAGCTGCTCGGCTTCAGGAGAGAGAGGTTCGAGTTGTTGTTGCTCTTCTGGCATACGCCTAACCAAAAATCTTCGCAGTCTGCGATCCCTCTCCCGCTACGCTGGCTCGGGATTTCGGCAGCAGGCTCCCGCTTCGCTCACGCCTGCTTAACGCCTCAAGTTGTTGTTGCTCTTCTGGCATACGTCTAACCAAAAATCTTCGTAGTCTGCGATCCCCTCGCTCACGCTTGGGATTTCACAAACCATCTACTTGCCCACCAACCCTCGCACCGTCCCCAAAAGCTCTTCATTCGTGAACGGCTTTACTACATATCCATCAGCGCCCTGCTGTTTGGCCCAGAACTTATCGCTCTCCGTGCTTTTGGAACTCACCATCACCACCGGAATGCGAGCGTAGTCGGCGTTGCCCTTGAGTTCGCGGCAGGCCTGGAAACCGTTGCGCTGCGGCATCACCACGTCCAGCAGGATCAGGTTCGGGCGCTCCATGTCGATCATCTGCTCCAGGCGTGTAGCATCGTGTACCGGAACGGACATGTAGCCGGCCCGGTCCAGCACGGACTGCATCAGCCTGACTTCCGCGGGTGAATCATCGACAATCAGAATCTTCGTCAAAACAGGCAGACCTCGAGCGCATGCATCCATATAAGTAGTGCAATTGCGCGGCCAAGCCGCTGCCCAGCCAGCAGAATCTCAGCCAATAAGCAAATGCTTTAAAATGAATGGATTAAGCGCGTCTTGAGCGGCGCTTCACTGGAGAGTAGAGAGGGTGTGAGACAGATTATCCGTCTCATCGTGAGACGAATTCTCAGCAGCGCGGGCTTCCGCCGCCACTGATGAGAAGCGCTGCATGATTGCATGCATATGCAAAGCCATCTCATGGATGGTTTGCAACTGATCGCGCGCGGGTCCGGAAAACGCATCGGCGTCCAGCAAAAGCAATTCCGCGTTGCCCAGGACCGACGTAAGCGAATTGTTGAGGTCGTGGCGGCTCTCCAGCATGTAGCGGCCAAGCGCGGCCCCGCGAGAACTGGCCAGCGCAGCCTGTTCCGCGCGGCGCACCCGCTCAGAAAGGTCAACACGCTTCAGGCATTCCGTCGCCAGCGGCAAAAGTGAATCGAGCCAGGCAGCATGCGTTTGCAACACATGCAACCGTGGATAGGCGGACCGCGCCATCTTCACGTCAGCGGCGTTTTCAAGCAGGCAGATCACCGGATAGTCGCCGGCGTCAACAACCTTCAGGACTGAGGCGAGGCGTTTGCCGCGCACCGCGCCCACAATGGCCAGATCAAATTCGCTTGCCTCGATTTTGCCCAGCAGGTCAGTGCTCATCGCTGTAATTCCAGGAAGACCAGGCTCCGCCTGCCAGCGCACCATCAGGTCACGGGCAAAGCCGGGATCGTCGGCGATGAGAACAACGTGGGCATCGCGCACTGGAACTCCGGTCACCCAGCCGCCTTCTCGCCGTCAGCGATAAGCGACAAAAGGCGCTTGGTGGTAGCGGCCAGATTAACCGCGGCGTCAATGTTTTTGGCTTCTTTCGCGGCCTCAACATGGGCCTTCATCTCTTCCACCTGTCCGCGGGCAATGTCCATGGCCGCGGTAAGGTCGGTGGATTCGTGCTTTTTATGGCGTTCCATGCAAACATGCAGGATGGTCCGCGCCGCCACTGTCCGTTGCAGGGCTTTGGACATTT
>DATBCN010000207.1:0-2033 GCA_036270475.1 Candidatus Angelobacter sp.
TGCGCCTTCCAGCCGCGCGCCTGCGCAAACTGCATCACCTCTTCTGAATCCGTGGCGATGATCACGTCCTGCAGCAGCGGAGACTGCTTTGCCGCCTCATACACACGCGCAATCATCGGCTGCCCCGCAATTTCGCGCAGAACCTTGCGTGGCAGCCGCGTGGAAGCCAGGCGCGCGGGAATAATGGCGATAGCGGAAAAAGATGGTGAAGGCGTCATAGCGAAAAGAATCTCTTATGTGCCGTACCTGTTTCACCCCTGTTATCCTGAGCGCCCTCCGACGGAGCGTAGCGACTGAGGGGAAGTCGAAGGATCCCAAAGGTACGTCCTCCACCATTCCGCGTCAGGGAGTTCTCTCGAGAAACCAGTATTACATCCCCCAGCGCCGCAAGCGCGTAACCCGGGTAGCCCAGCGCGTAAAGCGCTGGGTAGCGATCAAAAGCGGAGCAACCCCCATAGGGGTGGCGCCCAAAAACGGCCGCCACGCTTCTAGCCTCGCTTCCTCAACTGCTGCAGCTTTTGCGACTTCTCTTCCACGCTCTTCACCAGTTTGCCTTTCATCTCTTTCAGTTTGCCGGCCACGGTCGTATTGCTCAAGCCAATAATCTGTGCCGCCAGGATTCCCGCGTTCGTCGCTCCCGGCTTGCCGATAGCCGTGGTCGCCACGGGAATGCCCGCGGGCATCTGCACAATCGCCAGCAATGAATCCATGCCGTTCAGCGGCGTGGAAGGAATAGGCACGCCGATCACCTGGATGGTTGTTTCCGCCGCAATCACTCCCGCCAGGTGCGCCGCGCCGCCTGCTCCGGCAATAATCACCTTGATCCCGCGCCCGGCGGCGTTGCGCGCATATTCTGACGTTCGCGCCGGCGAACGGTGCGCTGACGTCACATCGATCTCATAAGCAATGCCAAAATCGTCCAGTGCCTTGGCTGCTTCATTCATAATCTCCAGGTCGGAATCCGACCCCATCACAATTGAAACCAGTGGGCTCTCTGCCATGGATGTTCTATTTCCCTTATGAATTATTTTTGTGTTTTCAGCGCGCGTGCGCCAATGTCCTTGCGGTAATACATCTCTTCAAAGCTGATCAGCCGCGCCGCTTCATAGGCGCGGTGAATGGCGTCGCTCAGTTGTGGCGCCCGCGCGGTTATGCTCAGTACGCGGCCGCCATTGGTGTAAAACATGCCGTCTCGCTTGCTGGTTCCGGCATGAAATACTTTCACATTGCTCAGGCTGTCCGCGCGGTCCAGCCCTGAAATCGGCTTGCCGCTCACAAAGCTTCCCGGATAACCGCCGGACGCCGCCACCACGCAGCAGGACGCGTCGCGCGACCACTTGAACTCTCCATCGCTTACGCGTCCGTCTACGGCGGCTTCAATCGCATCCAGCAGGTCGCTGTCCAGCCGCATCAGCACGGCTTGCGTCTCCGGATCGCCAAAGCGGCAGTTAAACTCCAGCACCATAGGCCCTTTGGCGGTCATCATCAGCCCGCAATATAAGATGCCGCGATACTCCGCGCCCTCTGACTTCATCCCCGCCACTACTGGCCGTGCAATGTGGTTCAGCAGCCAATCCGTCATGCCCGCGTCCAGCAGTGAATCCGTGGAATACGCGCCCATCCCGCCGGTGTTGGCGCCTTTGTCGCCCTCGCCAATGCGTTTGTGGTCCTGCGCGGGCGCCAGCGCGGCCACGCGTTCTCCGTCGCTCAACACCAGGAAGGAAACTTCCTCGCCTTCAAGAAACTCTTCCAGCACCACATGGCCTACTGGATTGCCCAGCAGCTTTCCGCTGAACATATCCATACCCGCCGTGGCGGCCTCTTCTTTGGTGGCGGCGATCACCACTCCTTTGCCCGCGGCCAGGCCATCGGCCTTGACTACCACAGGGGTAGAAAAAAGCCCCAGCGACTTGCGCAGCTCGTCTTCTGACGTGCAGACGGCATAGTGCGCCGTGGGCACCTGGTGCCGCTGCATAAACTCCTTGGCAAAGCTCTTGCTGGTTTCCAGTTGGGCGGCCCTCTGCGTAGGGCCA
>DATBCN010000208.1:0-7276 GCA_036270475.1 Candidatus Angelobacter sp.
CCAGTAGTCGGGTTGCCGATCGTAAACCATGATAATAACCAGCACGGCGCAAACGAGAACCTCCGCCTGCAGAATTTGTGGGACGGCATTGAGATTTTTGCGGGAATATTGGCGGGAGCGGAGAAGAACTGGAAATAGCAGCTAACGTTTTTCCACCTTCATCCCTTTCATCGCGTGCTTGCGCAGGTTTGCTGCCAGTTCGGGGAATTTATCGGACTCCACTGCGTTGTCATGGATAAAGGTTATTTGCTCCGCCGGATCATGACTCGACGTGAGCACCTGCCCTTGAACGTGCCGCTCTTAGCCGGGCCAAATCAGGTTTTTGGGCCAGCAGAGTGACTTGAGATCGCAAACGCAATAACAGGGAACACTTTCACATTGACCTTAGACGTGCCGCCCGCGGAAACGTTAGATGGCCTATTTCTTTCAAGAAAAACCTCTTCATTTGAGCGATGGTACGCCAACCACACTGGTATGATGGGCGCAGTCCCCAAAGAGCTTTTGCAGATCCCTTGATTGGCATTCTTCTTATGACAAGCCGTCTTGAGAGAACGCGGGCCTTAAGCTGCGGGACCAACCTATTTAAATCATGCCGGCTGAATTTTTACCGGCCCAAAATTGCTTTGAACCCAAATATTGCTTTGAACCCAAATTGCTTTGGAAACAATGGAGGCACCTTGAGAAGCAAGTCAATGTATACAGTCGCGCGGCTGTTGCTCGCGCTTATGGCAATAAGCTTCAGCTCTCTTTATCTGGATGCACAGCCCAAGGCTGCGCCTAAACCGGCGGCGGCCAAAGCGCAAACGCCCGCGGGCACAAAGGCAGGCAGCGTCAACATTCCTATTCTTGACATTCAGTACACAAAATTCGTCCTCAAGAACGGACTGACCGTTCTGGTGCATGAGGACCACAAAGCGCCCATTGTGGCGGTGAATACCTGGTACCACGTTGGTTCCAAGAATGAGAAGCTGGGCAAGACGGGCTTTGCGCACTTGTTTGAGCACCTGATGTTCAGCGGCAGTGACAATTTCAACCACACTTACCTGAATGCCATGGAAGGCATTGGCGCGACCAACCTGAATGGCACGACCAATAACGACCGCACCAACTATTTTGAGAATGTGCCTACGTCCATGCTGGATTACGTACTCTTTGCCGAGAGCGACCGCATGGGGCACCTGCTTGGAGTGCTTGACCAGAAAAAGCTCGATCTGCAACGCGGCGTGGTGCAAAACGAAAAACGCCAGGGTGAGAACCAGCCTTATGGCGTGACGGAAGAGCTGATTGTGGAGAACACATATCCTCTGGGCCATCCTTATTCCTGGACTGTCATCGGCAAAATGCAGGACCTTGACGCCGCTTCCATCAGCGACGTGCAGGAGTGGTTCAAGACTTACTACGGCCCCAACAACACCACAGTGGTAATCGCCGGCGACGTGACGCCGGAAGTGGCGCGGCAAAAAGTAGAGAAGTATTACGGCGAAATTCCTGCCGGTCCGCCCATTGCCAAGCAGGAAGCATGGGTGGCCAAGCGCACCGGTACGCATCGCGGCTGGGTGCAGGACCGCGTGCCGCAGGCGCGGGTGTATCGCATCTGGAACGTGCCGCAGTATGGATCGCCGGAAGAAGTGCAGCTTGATCTGGCGGCGCAGGTGCTGGGCCGCGGCAAGACTTCGCGGCTGTATAAGCGGCTTGTCTACACTGACCAGATTGCCACCAGCGCTTTTGCCTCCAACGATTCCAACGAAATTGCCGGTCAATTTGATTTCACCATTACCGCCAAGCCGGACCAGGACCCCGTGAAGGCGGAGAAAAATTTTAGGGACTCTGAAAAAGCCGCTGACGAAGAGCTGCAAAAATTCCTGAAAAACGGTCCCACGGAAGCCGAGTTGCAACTGGCCAAAACCCAGATCTTTGGCGGTTATGCCCGCATTGTTGAACGCATTGGCGGCTTTGGCGGCAAGAGTGATCTGCTGGCCCGCTGCCAGACCTTTACCGGCAACCCGGATTGCTACAAGGAATATCTCAAGCGCATCCAGGCCGCCACGCCGGCTTCAGTAAAAAAGGCGGCCAATGACTGGCTTACTGACGGTGATTACGTTCTGGAAGTCCATCCTTATCCCACCACGCTCACGGCTGAGGCCAAGCTGGACCGCTCCAAAGAGCCTGAGCCGGGCAAAGCCATGTCACTCAATCTGCCGCCAATGCAAAAAGCCAAACTCTCCAACGGCTTGAACGTCGTGCTGGCGGAGCGTCACACCGCTCCAGTGGTGAACTTCACGCTCATGGTGGATAGCGGCTATTCCTCCGATCCCGCCGGTGCATCGGGCACAGCCAGCTTTGCCCAGCGCATGCTGGAAGAAGGCACCCCGACGCGCGACTCGCTCAAGATTGGCGAAGAACTGGAATCGCTCAGCGCCAATTTTAGCGCAGGCTCCAACCTTGACTGGGCCGTGGTCAATCTCAACACGCTTAAGCTCACCATGGACAAAGCGCTCAATATCTATGGCGATCTTATTCTTCATCCGGCGTTTCCGCAGAAGGAATTTGACCGCCTGAAGAAAGAGCGCCTTGCCGGCATCCGCCGGGAGAAGGTCGATCCCCAATCCATGGGCCTGCGCGTGATTCCGCAACTGCTGTATGGCAAGGGCCATGCTTACGGCGTTCCTTTCACCGGCACCGGCGCTGAAGCCAGCGTGGACAAGCTCACGCGCGGCGATCTGGCCCAATGGCATGACACATGGTTCAAACCCAACAATGCCACGCTGCTGATCGTCGGCGACACCACGCTCAAGGAAATTACTCCGCAACTGGAGAAAATCTTTGCCGGATGGAAGCCGGGCGACGTGCCTAAAAAGAACGTCGCTCCGGTCCAGGCAGCTGCAAAAGCCGAGGTCTACCTGATTGACCGTCCGGGATCGGGGCAAAGCACCATCTTTGGCGGTCTGCTTGCGCCGCCGCGCAATGATCCAGACGCGATTCCCATCCAGCTTGTCAATAACGTCTTTGGCGGCACGTTCAGTTCGCGCATCAATATGAACCTGCGTGAAGATAAACACTGGTCTTACGGATCGTTTGCCGCCATTCCCTCGGCCCGCGGACAACGGCCCTACTTCAGTATCGCTCCCGTGCAGACGGACAAGACCAAAGAGTCGCTGGCCGAACTGGTCAAGGAATACCATGACATTATCGGCGGCAAGCCCATTGACGAAAAAGAACTGGGCCGCGAACAGGGCAACGCCACCCTGGGCCTGCCCGGATCGTTTGAATCCGTGCAGCAACTCGCCGGCGCTTATGGCCAGATCATCCAGTACGCGCTGCCGGATGACTACTTCAACACCTTCACCCAGAAAGTGTTGTCACTCAACCCTGACTCAGCCAATGCCGTCGCAAAAAAACTTATCCAGCCCGACCACGTAGTCTGGGTGGTGGTAGGCGATATGGCAAAGGTTGAGCCGGGCATCCGCGAACTGAACCTGGGCGAGATCCATAAGATTGATGCTGATGGGACTCCTGTGAAGTAGTTCGCGTCTTGTTGAGCAAAGCTGTTCGATAAAGACATGATTGTCTTGGGGGACCGGAAACGGCCCCCCTCAATTTTGGCAATCTCCAGATACAGGTTAAAGATCTCTCTGCCCACCATTATGTGGGCCAGAGAAAATTTGAAATTATCATTGCAAGTCAACCGCAGAACCTGCTCCGCTGCTGTTTGCCGTGGCAAAAAATCCGGCCCGGATTATTTCCGGACCGGATGAGTTTGGTTACCGTTGCAGCGGCGCTACTGGATGTTTAGCGTCGCATTTGCCGAGTGACTCAGAGTGCCGCTCGTACCGGTGACAGTCAACGTTCGAGTGCCTATGCTTGCCCTGCGGTTCACCACCACGGAGAGAGTCGAGGTTCCCGATCCGGTGACGGACGTGGGGCTAAAGGTTGCCGTTACGCGTGATCCCAGTCCAGCCACGCTCAGGGCTACGTTGCCGGTGAATCCATTTACCGCGCCGATTGTCACCGTATAAGTTCCCGTGTTTCCGCGGGTCACGTTGAGACTGGCGGGCGAAACGGAAATCGTAAAGTCCTGCTGGGTTGCGGAAGTGATTGTCAGAGTCACGCTGGTTGTGTGAGTAAGCGTGCCGCTGGTCCCGGTGATGGTCACGGTCGAGGTGCCGACAGTGGCCGTGCTGCTGGCCGTAAAGGTCACAACGCTTGTTCCAGTTGTTGGGTTGGTGCCATATGTGGCAGTCACACCGCTGGGCAGCGCTGAATTCGATAGCGTGACCGCTCCCGTAAATCCACCGGAAGGAGTAACGGTAATCGTGCTGCTTCCGCTGGCGCCCTGTTTAACCGTCAAGCTGGCGGGCGCGGCAGAAAGCGAGAAGTTTGGCGTGGGTGCTCCCGCCGGCGGCAGGACGCAATTATTCGCGGCATTGGAAAATTCCAACTGGATGGTGTACGTGGTGCCGTTGGCGGTATATGAGCCTTGCTGGCCGTTGCAGATGTCGCCAATTTCGCCGTTGACCATGTCATACCAGGCCAGCGGCGGGGCAAAGACTGTCGCAATGCCTACATCCGCGTCGGTAATCGCCTCTGTAAGTTCGTGACTGGTCACTGACGTGTAATTGCCGAACACCGTGGATGTGCCGCAACCGCCCGTCGAGCAGCCGCCGGTCTGCATGTCAGGATGTACGCCGTAAAGAAGATGTTTCGCATTCAGCGTGTTGGACGTGGTGCCGTGATAGGCGCAGAACCCGCCGCCCACGCAGCTTGAAGATCCGCCCTGGGTGATCGTCTTTCCCGGCGGAAAAAAGATCATATAAAGGGTGTTCACGTTGCCCGCGGCGTCAAGCAGCGGCGCGGGGAGATGTCCGGCGGTAATCTGCGCCAGAAGTTCAGCCTGGATTTGCGTATCGCTGATAGTGGAGCCGTTGTTGCCGGCTGCCGGAACAATCTGAAACAGTCCGTCAAACGTGCCGTTCCCGATCGTCTGATTGGTGCCGCCAGAGGCTGGCGTGTTGTATTGCGTGAGCAAACTGGTGTAGCCGCTGTTGGGGCCGGTCAGGTCGCCATAGAAATTGCCCATGCTGGGCGTGGTTGTCCCGGCAACTTGTGCGTTGTAGGAACCGCTGCCGTACAACACCTGCACCACGTGGACGTTGGAAATTACCGGCCCGCCAAAATAGGTCAGGTGGGCGCCGGCGGGCGCCGCGAACCCTACCGCGGCGTTGCTCGTGCTGGGATCGCGAAACGGAACTATGTGCAGCAGCGGCTGAGCGGGTACGGCCTGGACCGAATTTCCGGCCGCCGGGTCTGGTGCGGTTTGTTGGCCGGCGTTTCCAGCTTCCGGGTTGCTGGCCTGCGAAAGGGCGGTTAGCGCGGTGCAAAGCACCAGGCTTGCCACACAAAAAAACTTCCACGCGAGGTAACGTGTGCGCTTGAACATTCAGGATCTCCTAAGCCGGGATTTTTCAAAAAGAGAATAAGGCCGGGACTTTGCCGCGAATATGAATGTATGAAACCCTGCACGAATAAAGGAGTTTACTACGGGCAGCAACAGAACCAAAGCCGCAACCCTGGATCTTTTGTTCGGAATCAGGTTCTCAGCTCGGTTCCCGTTATGAAGTCACAATCTAAACCGATTTGCCCCGATCGCACTTGATGTCCTGACCTTGCGGCCCTCTGTCGATACTTTCAGCCAGCACCCCGCCCCCTCCCCCTATCTTTCACCCATTTCCACCCAAGGTCACCCAACCGCACCCAATGCTGAACGAGGTAAGCAGAGGGGTCGTGGTTGGTTTCATTGGCTCGATTACCAAACTGCCCATTTATCAACTTCTGCCTGGATACCGTGGAAATCCAGCAATCTTAAGAATTCCCCTCAGCTTTCAAAGGGCCTAGGCGCAAACCTTCACCTCGGCGCCGCAGCATTATAGCGCATCGTCGTAAGCGATCAATTGCGAATTACCGCACCCCATCGAGTGCGGCTACAAGGCGATGGGTAGCCCCCATCACATCCTTATTAACATCTCCGCAAACTCCGCTGAGACGCACATGCAGCGGCGGAGTTCGCAGCCGTTCGGGAGATTGAGCGTGGCCGTCAGCGCTAGTGAGCCAACGTCAGAGAATAGCCGCAAGGTTTCGGCGTCAGCTTCCGCTGAACGCACTTCAATCATCAGAGAGTAAAAACGTTTTTCCCGTACCGCCAGCGGGACGCAAGCCCCCGGCGGTTCAACATCAGAAACTTTTGCATCTGGATCGACGGTCGTGGAGTTGGAAAGCCGCGCCCAGAGTGTCAATCGAAAAATGGGCCTCAGACAAACAAGAAGAGTCAGAAGACTAGATCGAATTTCCGACCACATCGCCTTCAAGGTCCACGTCATCGCAGGCTCCGTCCGTTCCCCCCTTTTATCAGTCGCCTTTTAGCGGAAAGACAGTAGTACAAAAGGGCCTTTCTCTTGCAGACTTAAGTACGCAATCCGGGTCGGATAGTTACTCAAGATAATACTTTTATTATACTAAAGGTTATAGACTTGAACAATTACCGATGATGCTGAGGTGGCCGGCAAACTCAGCAAGAAGCTCAAGTATAGGCGTAAGGCGGAGACTCTCGGACAAGCGATTGGCACGGTCGTGACTCAGCTTCGAATCGAGCGAGGTTGGTCCCAGAAGGATGTCGCGAGCAAGTCAGGATATTCGGAATCTTGGACGAATCAACTTGAGAATGGCAAGATCAATCCCAGCTTGGAAATGGTCATTGCCTTCGCCGACACCTTTAAACTCACGCTCTCCCAGTTTTTTGCCCGCGCTGAGCGTAAACACGAAAGCTACAAGAAAAAGAAATCCTGAAGGACGAAGCCGGCCAGCCTGCCCTGGTAAACACTCGCCGCGACCGGCCACTCGCCACTCTTCCCAAGTCCGTGCTCAAAATCGTTTTATTATCCACCTCGAATGTCTCAAATGATTCAGTTCGCCAACCCCATTAGGTTTGACCGGCTTACCGGGTCCTCCGCCTTCGTGGCGTGGATGTGTATGTTCACTGGACAGTATTTCTCATCGCCGCAATCATGATTTACGCGACTATTCGCAAGCCATGGATAACGCTGGCTGCCGGTGCATCCTGGCTGGGCCTGATACTTTTGCGCGAATGCGGTCACATGATCGCGGCACACCGCAAGCGTTCCAGGGTTTTGAGCATTGAACTCTACCCGATCTGCGGCTTCTGCCGGTTTGAGATTCCATGGTCAAGGTTCGATTATTGCGTGATCGCCTGGGGTGGAATCAT
>DATBCN010000209.1:0-4767 GCA_036270475.1 Candidatus Angelobacter sp.
AGCAGCGTAGTCTTGCCGCTGCCGTTCGGGCCAACCAGTCCCACGCGTTTGCCCGCCGTGATGATGAAATCAAGATCGGCGAAAAGCTCGCGCTGGCCAAACGCATAGCTCACGTGGTCCAGCTCAACCAGCCGCTTGGTCTTGCGATCAGTGGCGGAAAAATCTATTTTCGCGCTGGCGGTGCGCGTGCGTGCATTCAGATCGGCCAGGTCCGCGATCAACTGGTTCGCCGTGTTGATCCGCGCCTTGGCCTTTGTGGTGCGCGCCTTGGGGCCGCGGCGCAGCCACTCAATCTCATTACGCACACGGTTCTCCAGCGACTCCTGGTGTTTCTCCTGCATCAGCAGAAATTCTTCCTTCTTTTCCAGAAACGCGCTGTAGTTTCCCGGCACGCGCAAAAGCCCTTCAGGATAGGCGCGGCTCAGTTCCACCGTCTGCGTGGCCACATTCTCCAGAAAGTAGCGATCATGGCTCACCACGACGCAGGCAAACTGTTCGGCACGCAAAAGTTCTTCCAGCCATTCAATGCCTTCCAGATCAAGATGGTTTGTCGGTTCGTCCAGCAGCAGCACGTCGGGTTGCTGCACCAGAGCTTCGGCAATCGCCAGGCGTTTACGCCAGCCGCCGGAAAGCGCCACGGCTTCCAGATCAAAATCTTCAAATCCGGCGCGGCCCAGCGTTGCAAACAAACGGCCCGCGCGTTCTGCTTCCGGGACGGCGCTCCGCTCCAGCGCTTTCATCACCACAGACCGCACCGTCTCGTCCGGCTGAAACTGTGATTCCTGGATCACATAACTGAGCCGTGTGTGTCTGCGCACGGCGACCTCGCCGCTATCTGGCCCAACGCTGCCGGAAAGAATGCCCAGCAGTGTTGACTTGCCCGAGCCATTCGGCCCGATCAACCCTATGCGGTCGCCTTCAGAGACGGTGAATGAAATGCCGGCAAAGAGCGGCAAAGCGCCATAGGTCTTTGCAATCTTCTGGGCGTTGATGATGGGCGGCAAAGATTTACGCGGCTCCTGTCAGCTTACTTTCCAACATACAGCTCAGGCAGCGTTTGCTTCAGATGGTCCAGCTTGGGCAGGTCGTTGATGGCGATGTACGGCTCGTTGGGATGGTGCTCCGCGTAATCCTGGTGATACGCTTCCGCGGGATAGAACGCCTGCAAGGCCACGATCTGTGTGACTATCGGCTCGGGAAAAAGCTTGGCGCGGTTGAGCTGATCGACGTAGGTCTGCGCCACGCGCTTCTGCTCGTCATTGGCATAAAAAATCACTGACCGGTATTGCGTCCCGTCGTCCGGGCCTTGCCGGTTCAGTTCCGTGGGATCATGCGCCACGGAGAAAAATACTTTCAATATCTGGCCAAAAGAAACTTGTGACGGATCGTAAACCACCTTCACTGACTCCGCGTGTCCCGTGCGTCCGGTGCTCACGGTTTCATACTGTGCAGTGTTGGCCGCGCCGCCGGAGTATCCAGCAGTCGCGCTGCTTACGCCTTTTACATGCTTAAACACCTCTTGTATACCCCAGAAGCATCCGCCGGCCAGGACCACTGTCTGCGCGCTCTTGGTTTTGCTCAACGGCGCATCGGTAGCAGGATCAGGCAGCTTCACGGCGCGGCTGGAAGCCTGGCATGCAATGGTACTGGCGAGAAGAAGTATTGACAGGATTTTGATTAGTCGATTCAACATTACAATTTCCTATTGACTGCGAATCACTCGTCATCCCGACGGCCGTCAAGCGAGCTCGCGTTTTCATCAGCGAGCGAGTAGGACGGAGCGGCGTTGCGTTTGTTTGTGTTTAAGCAAATCTCTTGCGGAGCACACAGCATCGGCTCTGTTGGACACAGCTACAGAACTTCAACTCTTCTTCACAAACTTCAAGGAAGCGCTGTTCATGCAATAGCGCTGGCCCGTAGGCCGCGGACCATCACTGAAGACGTGGCCAAGATGCGCGTCGCAACGCGTGCAGACCACCGCCGTGCGGCGCATGCCAAAACTTGTATCGTCAATCGACTCCACGTTCTCCTCGGCAATCGGCTGATAAAAGCTGGGCCAGCCGGTACCAGATTCAAATTTGGTGTCTGAACTGAACAGCGCCGTGCCGCAGCAAATGCAGCGATACAGCCCGTTCTCATGGTTGTTCCAGTACTGCCCGCTGAAGGCCATTTCTGTATCGTCATGCCGGGTAATGTTGTAGGCGTTCGGCGTGAGCTCTTTTTGCCACTCCGCGTCGCTTTTCACCACTTTAGGGACGTGGACTGTATCTTTGCGCTCGCCGGCGTCAGTAAACTCAACAATGGTCACTTCGCCCGGCGTTTCATTGGAACGCGTCTTTGTTCCCGCTTCCGCTGTCTGTGTTTTTTTAGAAAAAATGCTCATACTTAAAAAGTATACGCCCCCGCCCAGTACCGCTGCTGAAAGAAGGAAGGCGCGACGCGAGGTCTTGCGGGAAGCGGAATCTTGAGACAGGTCTGAATCAAACATCGCCAATCCGGTATGGACTAATTTTACACTCACTGCTAAAACTAGCCAGTGATCTTTATCTGGGATGTCCGTAAAGCTGCGGCGAATCTCAAAAAACATGGGACGGATTTCCATGAAGCAGCTACGGTCTTTGACGATTCTTTGTCAACAACCTTCCCTGATACTGACCACTCGGAGAACGAACAAAGATTTCTGACCATCGGACAATCAGTTCACCGACGCGTCTTGGTTATTGCGCATACTGAGGAAGGTGATACGATTCGAATAATAAGCGCCAGAAAGGCTACCCGGCGCGAACTAAACTTCTATGAAGAAATCCAACCAGAATAACGGCATGCGTGCAGAATACGACTTTGCGGTAATGAAAGGCGGCATCAGGGGCAAGCACACAAAACGCTACCGGGAAGGCGCCAACCTGGCCCTTCTCGAACCAGATGTCGCAGTGGCATTCCCCAATGATAAAGCTGTCAACCAGGCCCTTCGCGGCATTCTGAATATCGCGCGCGACGTTCGCACCAGCAGGCCCACAAACAAGAGCGTACGTCCACCAATCCAGCGCCGGCCACGTTCCAAACGCGGCTAGCAGATCATGCGGCTCCGCCCACGCTCTCCGTCTGCGCTTCACACGGCAAAAACACCGTAAATACCGCTCCACGCAAGCCGGTTCCGCTTTTATCCGTGCTCATTCGCGGTAAGATTTTAGCTTTAATTTTTAGAGTGCGTTGTTCTTGGTCCACGCCGCAAACACTTTTGCGCTTCCCTCCATCAATGCCTGGTGTACTTGTGAATGCAGCGCGGCCATCTCCAGGTCCAGCAGGTCATGCACTTTTTGTTCAGGGAAAAGACCAAGCGTGAAGAACTTAAGCGCGGCGGCGGTCCCGTAAAACGGGTCAGGGACCAATGCGCCGAAGTTGAGGACTTTTTTAGGCCGCGCGCCGGCAACAAAATCCATATTGCAGCGGACCGTATTGTTGTCACGCAGCAGGAAAGAATATGTCTTGACCGCCCAGTTGAATTTGCCCGGCCCAAAACCAAAATAGTTGGGGACCGGCGCGTAATCAATGAACGGATAGCCGATCGCCACTTCCAGTTTGTAGCCTGGCCGCGGATTCTCCACGATGTGGATAAAGTCCGGATGCTGCACCACGGCCACCGCCTCCTTGAAGGTCTTGTGCAGAGGGCCAAAACGGATCTCAAAGTCGTGCAGGTATCCGGTAAAAAGCGACCACCGGTATTTCGGGCCAATCACATTCCAGTCCTGCACGCTGTTCAATTGGTCGTCAGGATAGCGGCCATATTTCCCCTCAGCGGTGCAATAGAGCATCTGCTTGAAGGTGAAACCGCCGGGATCGCCGCTGGGATAGACCCAGTTAGCGGTATTCAGAAAGAGCCGCAGAACATAGTCTTTGAGCCGCTGTTCCGGGTTCGCGCCGGTGATCTTTCCAAACTCCACCTCCTGCAGCGCACCCAGCGCCGAGAGGGTCTGGCCGTTGATGTGGACATGGGCAAAATAGCCATACGCCCGGTTTTCCAGCTTATATGGACGGTCAAGGTTAAGCCTGTGCAGATCAATCTTGCGGTTGGGATCGCGGCTCCAGCGCTCCAATTCCAGGCCCTCAAGCAGCGCCAGTTCTGTTTTTTGAACAAGCGACTGTTCGAAAGCGGAAAAATCTTCGGGAATCGGAAGGTGAACAGGTTGCGCGGTAGCCATCCTGATGTAAAGACACTACGGGAGGCATGGTTTGCGGAAGTCAGAAACGAAAGAGAAAGCCCGGCCTTTTGCTGGACGATCTCATGAATCCGCGCTGGCCGGGCCGAAAATGCTCGGACTTACATTGCTATAAACGCTATTTGCCAACTGCGAATTGCTGGCTTGCCGTCTGATAGTCCGAATACGAACCTTTGAAATCCTCGATCTTGTGATCGTCAAAGTGCCAGATGCGCGTGGCCACTTCGTCAATCAGATCATGGTCATGCGTCACCAGCAGCACCGTGCCCTGGTAGCGCTGCAACGCGATGTTCAGCGCGTTGATTGATTCAAGGTCCAGGTGGTTCGTGGGTTCGTCCAGCACCAGCACGTTGGGCTTTTGCAGCATCAGCTTGCAGAACAAAATGCGCGCGGCCTCGCCGCCGGAAAGCACATCAGTCTTTTTGGTGGCCTCATCGCGGACAAACAGCATCTGTCCCAGCAGTCCGCGTATCTCTTCATTGGAAACCGAAGGGTCCCACTGGAAGATCCAGTCCAGGATGCTCATGCCCGGCTCAATCAGGCTGCGATG
>DATBCN010000210.1:0-2658 GCA_036270475.1 Candidatus Angelobacter sp.
CCAAAAATGGAGCGCGGGCGCGGACGATAGTATGGCGTTTGTGTTGGTGTGCTCATGGTTTCACCTGTGAATCGTTCTCACCGGATGGAGCGGTGCTGCCTGCCCCGGGTGTCCACTGCTGAGTTGGCGGCGGAGGGACCACGCCGGTCGTCGTCCACGGTTGTGGAGGTTGTGGCGCGGCCGGGCCCTGACTCCATCCGCGTTCAATGTGCCCTTCCGTGGAACCGGTGCGCGAGATCAGCAGCATGCAGCCAATCACCAGCAGAAGCACTGGGAAACTGCGATCAAAAGGCACGACTCCGTAGTTTTCCATCAGGAACAACACACCCAGGGTGATGAGGATGGCCGCACCCATCAATCCTTGTGCGCGACAACGCACGCATGGGCAATTTCGGTTTCTGGTGTACGGAATCATCGGGTCCCTCCTGTACTGGGCTGGCTGGTGCGTTTATAAGCGATCCACAGTCCTATCCCGATCAGCAACAACGGCCATAAGTGATGCATGCGGAACATGCCCAGGTTATCGAGAAGGAAAATAACGCCCAGCGCGATGAGCACAATTGCGCCGATGGGTGCATTGTCGCGCGGGGGCGGCGGTGGCTCTATCTGCACTGGTTGAGTTGTTTGCACTGGTGGATAAGCAGGCGTGTTTGCCACTACCGGGCCAGACGAGTGATGGGCCAGGGAATCCTGTATGCCAAACATTTTGTCCAGGCCCAGAGGATCGGGCGCCGGAACACCCATGCGCTTGGCTTCCGCGGTCTTGTATGCCTCAAAGGCCATGTAGAAAACAAAGAAACCGATCAGAATACCGAAAAGACCAAATCTATCGGCCGCCACAATTAGCAGCACGAAAATCACGACATGCGCAAAAGCTTTGGCGAATTGCCCGTTGTACATTGCCCCCACGCCGGGAATAAATCCTAAGAGCCCTGCGATGGTCGGGTTGGGTGCTCCAGGCATGCGTGCAGGTGGCGGTGGCAGGGTGGCTCCGGGAGCCGCCTGTCCTTGCAGCCGGGCAGCGATGCACGGTTCGCAGTAGATGGCACCCATTACGTCGCGCCTGCAGTCTTCACACAGAGCTTTCCCGCAGGTACGGCAATACGCTACCGCCGGGGTCTGATTGTGTACGGCGCAGTTCATAGTTGGGCTCCTTCGTGCCTGATAAAAGTTTGGGCGATCAAACTACCATCGCGCTCGCGGCTGTAATTTTCATATTCCTTTGGACGGCCGCCATCCTCCGGCGCAGACTTCCGGTTCTGTTGCCGATTCTCATTGCCTGTCCCTTGTGCTGGCGTCGTGTTCTTTTTGAGCTCCCGGACTTTGGCTTGCACCTGATACACCAGTCGCAGGTTCTCGTAGTAGCTGGTCACCTTGGCTTCGACATTCGTAAATCCCAGCACCACGCTTTTCCGCAGCGCCGTGGGATGCATATCAACATTCTTGATATCAGAGACTTTCACGCCGGCCAGCGTGAGCGTGATGCTGAGTGAGAAGAACGCCATGGCGAATGACATGGCAAAGCGTGAATGCATCAGCCCGCCCAGTCCTGGCATTACGCTCCGGCGCAGCCGCTCCATCCAGCCGAGCTTCGCTTCTTCCGCGATCTGCTCTGCTGTAGCTTCCTTCCGGCTTGTGACCGCCAGTATGTTGTGGACCAGGTTCTTTGGCGGCTCCAACTCTGCCAGCCCCTGGACCATCAGCATGCCTTGGCGGACTTCGGTCCACAGCGGCCCGCAGACCGTGCAGCTACGGCCATGCCGGTCGAACGTCTCGCGGCCCTCCGCTGCCAGCGCATTATCCAGCGCGTCAGCCAACAGGGCTTCAAACTCGCTGCAATCCATTCCGCTTTTTGGCTCTTTATTCATTGCTTGCCTGCCTTTTATTACGAGAAAGTAATCGCGCCAGTTCCATTCTTCCGCGGTTTATTCGCGACTTCACCGTTCCCTCCGGCACCCGTAAAACCTGGGCAATCTCTTTGTAATCCATGTCCTGTAAGTCCCGTAGAATCACTGCTTCCCGCAGATCAGGGCTGATCCGTGCCAGCGCCAGTTGCACCATCTTCTGGGTTTCCTTGCTGGCCAGCCTGTCATCTGGCGTGGGCCTGGGATCTTCCAGACGGTCACTTAATGAGAGTGAATCGTCCTCTTCTCTCAGCCCTGCATCTATCGAATCCGTCACCCGGTCCTGCTTGCTGCGCCGGAAGTGGTCTACCAGCAGGTTCCTGGTCAAGGTGGTCAGCCAGGTTGTAAATGCCCCTTTTTCAACGTGATAGCTGCCCATCGTCCGGTAGACCCGGATAAATACCTCCTGCGTCAGGTCCTGCGCGTCATCCGGAGAGTTGGTAAACCGGTAACACAAGTTGTAAATACGCCGGTTATGCAGACGCACAATCTCCTCCCATGCTCCGGCGTCTCCCGCCAGGCATCGGCGAACAAGTGCCCCTGTTTGTTGCTCTTCCAAGCAGTCTCCCCAGCAAAAGATACGTACATGGGCTTGCTTTGGTTCAAATGATCGGGCGTGGATCGCAGGCCTGGGCCCCAATTAAGCCCGGTTTTGGCTTGATTGGGTAGAGAAGCCCTCGCCTGCGGATTACCGCCGCCGCTCGGTTAAGTCGGAAGTGACAAGGTTTACAGGAAATTGAGACAGGGCGCAAAT
>DATBCN010000211.1:0-11398 GCA_036270475.1 Candidatus Angelobacter sp.
AAAATTTTCTGAGGTGCGATAATCCCGATGTTTTGGTTGATCCAACAAGTATGTTGTGCCGGTCCAAATTGTTCTCTCAACAAGGGAATTGCTCAAGCCATGGCGTGCTGTCAATCTAAAGGTCGCCACCGTTCCCAACTAACCTTTCTCCTTCGTGCTTCACTTTGCAAGCCATAATAAAAAAATCGGCCATACGCGTTTTGCCCGATAGGCGCGGATGGCCGGCTTGCGATGCATCTATTTCTTGCCGAAGAGGCTCACTTCCGGCTTACTGGAGTTCGGATTTGCCTTGCCGTACCACAGCTCCAGGCTTTGCACGATGCGGTCGCCATCCAGAGGAATCGCGCGGCTTCTGCTGCCTTTGCGGATGACGTCGCGCACTTGCAACGTTTGCGCTTCGCCGTTGCCATAATGGACCACGATACGGTCGAATTCAATGGGCGCATTGTTTACACGCACCTGCAAAAAGCGGTAGCGCCCGGCGGCTTTGCCCACTTCAATATTGTCATGGTCATGCTGGCCGTCAACATGCGCCTGGCCAAGATAGATCCAGTCTTCTGCGTGGGCCGTGGGAGCAAGGCAAAACAGCAGCGCCGCAGCGAAAAGTGAAAACAGGGCTTTCTTCATAGGTAATTCGTTCTCCTCTCGGATTAGGTCGTAAATATTTGGGACCGTGCTCATCATGGTGCGTCTTAATTGCCAGACAAGTTCTGAGATTGGTTCCGATGGATGAAACCCGGAAGATGGAGGGAAGTTGCCATGCGCAGAGCTTGCTTATGGGCTGCACTTGCTGAGCAAGATTTGTTGGGCCGTCCCAAAAACAACGAACCCTCTGGAATTTCCAGAGGGCTTATTTTCGGCCAGAAACCGGTTGTTTACCGCTGATGGCGTCCGTTGTGCTTGTCTTTATAGATCTGCTTGGACAAGCGGTCCTGTTGGCGATTGACCTTGGCTTTTTCCGCTGGCGTGAGCTTGCCACCGATCAAGATTGCAGGCAACACCCCCTGAGTGAAAGCGTGCATCAAAGTTTAAGAATAGGCATAAAAAAGACGCTTTAAGGTCCTTGAGTGACGCTCTGTTTAGCGGAGATTTTTTTGAAATCGAAGAAAGGCGGGCCTATTGTGCGGGCATTGGGGGAAAGATGTTGAAGAGATTGTTGATCGTGCTTTCCGGGCTGAGCAGCCTGATCATTATTTCCAATGATGGCGCTCCAGCGAACGAGTATCGCATCCAGAAACGCTCCGTTGAATTCCGCACGTTTAACGCGAATGGGCGGTCTTCCCTCAACGGCAAATGGCGTGCCCTGAACAATGACGAAATACAGTTGCACTTTGCCCTGCATACGCCGGTTGCAGACTGGCTGGACAAGAACCTTTATCGCTCGCCGCAGACAGACGATTAAAATCTGCCGCGCTTATATTGGCTGAAACAATTTTTGTGCGTAAAACCCTCTCTTGCAGCGGGCCTTAGTGTCTGCTGAAGTCCTGTTTGCGTATCAAAGCGTGAACTCCTTTGGTCCTGTCTACCACCTGAGAAATTTCAAAATCGGCGGCTGCGCTCAGGTAAGCGTAAGCGGTAGCGCGGTCCATACCAAGCTTTTCTGATAAAAAGCGTATGCCCTCACGAGTCGCCTTCTTCATTGCCTCATTCAGGTCAGGATCGAGCCCAATAGGGATCCAGTAGTCAGCGGTTTCAGCGAAAGGCCCAGCCAACTTGCCATTGCCAGGGATAGCGGGATCGCCAGCTTTTAGTATGGTGAAACGCAGAGTGGTGCGTAATGAGCCTTCAATTGCGGTGAGTGAAACCTCACCGTTGCCCTGGGCGAAGTGAGGGTCGGCGATAAAGAACATTGCGCCGGGAACCTGCACGGGCAGATACAAAGTAGCGCCGGCGGTGAGATAGTGGATATCGAGGTTGCCGCCGTAGTCTCCCGGCGGAATGGAGTTGGGCTTGCCGGTCACGTTGGGCGCCACGCCCATAGTGCCCATGAAGGGGACAATGGGTATGTGAATCTGGGTTTTTTGGCCCGCCGCGAGGACGCCGTACCATTTGCCATTGATCTGCCGGATAGGAACAAATTTGGAAACATTGTTATATAGCTGAGGGCTGGCGGCACCCGCGCCGGGTTGCGGTCCCGCGTTCTCAGGAAATTCTCCGGGCAACGCACCTTTGCCATGGCGGTTGCTTATGACACCGTACGGCACGCGCGGAAGAAGCGAAACCATCTCCACTTTCAGGACGTCACCTGCCTGCGCATTTTCAATGGCGACGGGCCCCATCACCACATGCGGACCGTCCTTGGCAAAATCATGAGTGAGGCTGGAAGCAGCAATGGCTTTCGCGTCATTCAGGACCTGCTCCGGCGCAATGCCAAAGCCGCCAAAATACTTTGCCGGATCACGGCCCTGGTCTTCAAGGATGCCCTCATGCGACACGGTATCAAAGGTGACGGTAGCGCCCGAAGGGACAGTCAGGATGGCTTTGGCGGCATTGTCCGGCAGATAGCCCCAGCGGATTGTTTCCGGCGTGGCAGGGACATAAAAATCCGATTTGAGCTTTACCGATGTGCCGGGTACTGGTTTGTCAGAGAGCGGCTGCAGAATGGTGGTCTGGGCCGCCAGGCGCGAGCTCAAAGAGAAAAGCGCGAAACTGCAGGCAATGGCCAGCAGCCAACGGGAGTGCCGCGAAAGATAGGTAAGCATGTCGGCGGGGATTCTATCCTATGCGAGGCGAGGACGCTTAAGGATTTATTCAAGGCAACAAATCAAGGAAATGGATGGACGAGAAGAGCCAATCCTTTTCCTTCGCACTGTGAATATGGCTTCTAGTTCCTGGTGGGCTTTTTCGGCGTGAGATCGCAAGCCTGCTTTACCTGGCCAAGATCAAGTCCAGCGGGCGAGAATTCCGCGATTTCCGGGCCACGGCGTCCGGGAATTTCCACCTTGAAGATTTGTGCGCCAATCAATTCACGCGTGGTGCCTTTGTCCATGGAGAGGAAGCGGCCACGAATCCAGTTCCAGCCGTGATTGTGGTGGGTATCGTCAACGCGGACCCGGACTTCAATCTGCGGCTGTCCCCAGATGCCCGGACGGTTGGGCGGGCCGAGCGGGATACCGGGATTAAAGTCGGCATAAGAATATTTGCGGTTGGTGCAGACGAGTTCGATGCGCGGTTTATAGTCAGGGCTGGTGCTGAGGTAATTGTCCGAGAGAAGCTCAAAGCGGACTTTCTTATCGGCGGTCATCTTGTCTTCCGAACGGAATTCGGTCCACTTGCCGCCGACGCTGACGCCATCACGCTCGCCCTGATAAGGGCTCATCACGCCGTTCTGGGCACGGGCCGTGAGCACTACGGCAAACACGATTGCAAGACCGGCAAAAATAACCTTCAAGGCCATAACGCGACGATTCCAGGGTTGTGATGTTTTCACGGGAGCCTCCGCATAAAACAAGTTTTACCTACTCCCAACCCGGAAATCCAATGGAAGTTGTATGTTCGTGAATTTTTCCGCGTGCGCTATCGCCCGAGATTTTCTCCGGCTGAGTTTACGCCCGGGCCGCCACGGCCCCCAATTCCGTACCGGGTAACGGTTCATTGGGCTTCATCCAATAGGCCATAATCGCGCCAAACAACAATAGTCCAATGCTTCCCAGGAATGGGAGGTCCCAATTGCCCGTTTTCTGGATGACAAAAAAAGCCACTTGTGGCGACACGGCGGCGGCCAGCGCCGACCCAATATTCATGAGGCCGCTGGCTGAACCGGAGAAGCGCGGCGCAATATCCATGGGAATTGCCCAGAACGGGCCAATGGTAAATTCCGCAAAGAAAAACGCGGCGCTAAGGCAGATGGCCACTGTATTTAAATCATGAGACCGCAATACAGGAACCATAAAAACCAGTGACAGCAGGAAGCCGGCGATGACCAGGTTCCGGCGCGCCTTGTTGCGGTCCCCGGTCCTTTTGAGGATGAGGTCACTCACCCATCCGCCTGCCGCGTCACCCACAACGCCGAGCAGGTAGACCCCGCTTGAAAACAGGGCCGAGTTCTTCAGGTTCAGTTTGTAGCCGTGCATAAAGAACGAAGGCAGAAAGGTGAGATAGAGCCACAACGTCCACCCGTAACAGAAATAAACCAGCGTAACCGGCGCAACACGCTTGACCAGCGGCCACCAGGGGACTGGATCTTTCCGTCTGTCTTTTTTGGCAGTGAAGCTGGGAAGGAAGGACAGCTCGCGTTGGGTAATACCGCGATGGGTGGAGGGATCGTCACGGAAATAGAGCCACCAGACCAGGGCCCATACCAGGCTGATTCCGCCCAGAGCAAAGAAGGACATCCGCCAAGATCCGACCACCACGAGCCAGGCCACCAAAGGAGGAGTAAGGAAATTTCCCAGACGCGCAAAGGCGTGGGTGATTCCCTGGGCAAAGCCTCGCTTGTCGGCAGGCATCCAGTCTGCCAGGGCGCGCGTAGCCGTGGGAAAAGTCGCACCTTCACCAAGTCCCAAAAGGATGCGGCACAGGACCATCGCGGTAAAGCTGCCGGCGAGTCCCATGAGGACCGTAGAGCCGGCCCAGATTACCGCGCATACGGTCAGCGTGAGGCGAGCGCCAAAGCGGTCACTCAGCCATCCTCCCCATACCTGCAATACCAGGTACGCCCAGCCAAAAGCGGAAACCACGGAGCCCAGTTGATTGGGGCTAAAGTGCAGCTCCTTTTGAAATATCGGCCCGGCGGTGCCCACGTTGATGCGGTCAATGTAGGTGAGCGCATACATCAGGCAAACCATGAGCAGCACAAGGTTGGTGGAAGAGAAAATTCTTCCTAACAAAGCTGGCGGCGGGACCGTGGTGGGTTGGGAAATATTGGCGTTAGAGGCTGGCATGAGTTCTTGTCCGGCTTGAATATACGGCACATGAGTGTCCTGGGCAACGATATCTGTGTGGCCGCGGGCCGGCCAAGTTTTGCCTTGGGCAGGCGGTATGGGCGCGAATATAATTCGGGTAAGAAAATCATGAACGACCAGAAATCCCATCGGCCGGGTGAATCAGTGCCGGAGACGGGCGTGTACGTGGCTATCCATGACGCGCACCGGCCGACGCACGAGGTAATTCTCCGGAAAGGGGATGTGTTTCCGAACTGCGCCCAGTGCGGGAACGCGGTCCGGTTTGAACCCGGGATTGGCGAGGCGTCGGCGGCGGGCCAAACATAAGACGGAACAACGAGTGCAAGCAGTGGCTAACGCGGCAGTCCGTAAGGGTGTGCCGCCGATGTGAGCAAAGCGAAAGATTTCACCAAATAACCGAGTGGAAAGAGAGACTACCGATGCAGGCGCGCCAGCAAGTGCAGCAGTCAATCTTTAAGTCAACAAACCTTAAGAAGTTAACCAACCTTAAGTTAACCAATTTGACGCCAACCAACTTGAAGGCAACAAGAAGAAAACAGGCACCGCAACAACCTGTGTTGAAGAAGCGCTCCGGAGGCCGGGGGGTGCATTGGTCCGGCGGCCGCCGCGATGAAGGCCGGCGCTATAAAGCCGGCGATCCGGTGATAGAAAGCGGCATTTACGAAGCGATCCATGAAGGTTCACATCGCGAGCCGCATGAGGTGGTGATGGTGAAGGCCGACCTGTTTCCTGCGTGCGACACCTGCGCCGAGAAAGTGCGTTTTAAGCTGATACGTTCAGCGCCCTATATTTTTAACGACGTCGATTTTGAACAGCCGGAGTGAAGGCACAGCCGGGGGCGGCTGTGACAGGTGTGATGTGCGCGGCTGGGTTATTCACCTTTTTGGGGTAGCCTTTTGGGCCGCGGGATGAGCTTGAAGAGCGCCTCCGGCCTGATGGAGAGGCCATAAGCCAGCCGGATGATGTAATCGAATGAGATGTTTCTTTCCGCGCGTTCGATCCTGCCAATGTAATTCCTGTGGACATCACAAAGCTCCGCCAGCTTCTCCTGGGAGAGGCCGCGGTCATTTCTTATTGCGCGAAGTTTTTTGCCGAACAATTCCAGGGCACTGGGCACGCTGAATAGGGTCTTTCGGCAAGCCCTCCGAAATCTACCGCCTGGATGGGTATCACCCAAACAGGGTGTATAATTTGCGTGCTTCTTATGGCTTTTAATATATCAAATGTGCGATATGCGGCGTGTTGGACCGAGGACGATGGCATTTATTTCTGCGGACACAAACACACGAGTGTGGCAGACGCGATGCAATGCCTTGTTCCGGATGGCGGCAGCTTTATCCGCGCGCGTGATTCCGGGGGCTTCCGGTCACTGAATGAACGGGAGTATTTTGCGTTTCTTCAGGCGGTCAGAAACATGCCCTGGAGTTTGCGGGACAAAGCTTAAGCTGCATCACCAGGGGCGCGGAGAAGGGGGCAGGCATTTCTCCGCGCTTTTTTGGATTGGGGCAATTTTCACCACGAAGGCACGAAGAAGAACACGATTTTGGCGCTGATGATCTGAACGTGGTTCGATTCGTTTTATAATGTGCGACGTTCTAAGCTCAAAGAACGGCGGCAGCGATATGGGAGTAGTGATTTCACTCAGCGAAATCGTGGAAGCGATTGAAACACAGAGCAACGATGGTGAAGCCTATCTCGACCCGGATACGGGCGAGATTGTTTTGGTAACTGAAGACGACCGGAGATTCGTGGAGGAAGGCCGCGCTGACGATGAATTGCTTGAATGGCAGCGTGAAACGATGCCCAGGATACGCGAGGCCCTCACGAGAGATCGTTTCCTGATCTTACCGGACCGCTTTGAAGTGCATGAATGGGCCATCATGGAGCGTTTTTCACAAGAACAGAACCAGCAAGCCCAGGTAACGTTATCTGGAGCCATTCACGGCCCGGGAGCTTTCCGGAGGTTTCGCAGCGCCGTTGAGCGGCTTGGGCTTCTGGATGCCTGGTATCTATATCGCGAGGAAGCGATCAACCAGATTGCACGCGATTGGCTGGAAGAGCACAAACTGGCATATAAGTAGCGTTCCTGAGCTTGATATGCTGATTGTGCCTCACAAAGGCATCTCCGCAAAGTGCAAGGGACCGACGAGCGCGAACCGGCGTAAGCATAACGCCATTAACATCGAGTAAACTACGAATGGAGGTGACACATGGCGTTTGATCGAATCATTATCGATCCGAATATCTGTCACGGCCAGGCATGTGTGAGGGGCACACGAATCCCTGTGCATCAGTTGGTACGCATGCTGGCCAATGGTGACAGCATGGAAGATCTTCTTGGTGAGTATCCCTCACTGAAACGCGAGGACATTTTAGCCAGCCTGGAGTACGCCGCCGATCTTGCCGAAGAGCAGGTGACACCGATCAATGTGGCAAACGTCTAACGGATGAAAATCCTGGTTGATGAAAATATTCCGCGGATGACCGTTGAGGGGCTACGTACCATCGGTCATGATGTGAAAGATGTTCGCGGTACTTCGCAGCAGGCCCTGGCCGACCCCGCGCTCTGGCAGATAGCAAAAAGTGAAGCTCGACTTCTCATAACAACCGATAAAGGATTTACCGCTTATCGAGCATTGCCGCATCACGGCATTCTGGTAGTTCGTTTGCGCCAGCCTAATCGGCACAAGATCAACGGCGCTGTTATGCAGGCATTGCAACGCTTCCGGGAAACGGACTGGCCCAACCTGCTCGTCGTAGTACGCGATACCATCATGAGTACCTCGCACGGCGCTGCTTCCATATAGAAATCCCCGGCTTAAATCCACCGTTCCCACTGGTTGAAAACCACCAATCCGGGCAACCGTGCGGGCTTGGCCTTACTAAGGCACATAGAATGAAAGAGATATAGACCCGTTAGTTTGGCATGACGGTTGCTTTATTCCAGGTACGGATTGAAGTCAGCAATAAAGGGAACAAGAGTGAGGCGCGGCGTTTGGTGGACGTCGCGCCTGTTTACGGTCAAGAGCGGGGCTGCAGGCGAGGCGTTGACAGTGGATGAAACAGATGCGTCGTTTTAAGGCAAAACGCTTGGTGGAAAACGCATTGCTGAAAACGCACGGCTGAAAAACGAGTCTGGCGTTGAAAAAAAGGCAAAAAAGAGGCATATGAAAACGGGACGAGTCTTAGCGATTCTGATGTTTGCGGTGACAGGGTGGGCGTGGAGCGCGGTGGCGCAGGAGTCAGGACAGGACTCTGGGCCAAGTATGTCGCAGAACTATCCGGCGGGGCCGAATGGAGAAGCTGCTCCGCGAAGTGAAGGGCCGGCGCCGGAAGTGGCGAGAATCAGCTTGATCAGCGGTGATGTCTCAACGCAGCGGGGCGATACGGGCGATTGGGCGGTGACGTCAATTAACGCGCCTGTGGTGCGCGGTGATCAGGTGGCGACGGGAGAGCGGTCGCGCACGGAAATTCAGTTGGACTATGCCGACCTGTTGCGCCTGGCGGCACGCAGCCAGGTGAAGATTGCTGACCTGACGCGGACACGGATACAGATCCAGGTAGCACAGGGCTACGCGAATTACACCATGCTCAAAGGCGGCGAGGCAGAGGTAGAGATTGATACGCCGAATGTGGCGGTGCATCCGCTGAAGCATGGGCGGTATCGCGTGCAGGTGAATTCAGATTCTGAGACGGACGTGATTGTGCGCGAAGGCGAGGCCGAAATCACCACGCCGCAGGGAAGCACCAGGGTGAGGGAAGGCGAGATGATCGCGATCCGCGGGACTGATGAGCCGGAATACAAAGTGAGCAATGCTCCCGGCAAAGACGATTGGGACCGCTGGAATAAGGACCGCGACCACGTCATCGATGAGGCGGAAGGTCCGCGCAGGACGAACCGCTATTACACTGGCGCGGGTGATCTGGATGGCTACGGCAACTGGGTTTATGTCCCGGGCTATGGCAATGTCTGGCAGCCGTATCAGCAGGCAGCCTGGGCGCCTTATCAGACTGGCAGATGGGTGTGGGAACCATATTACGGCTGGACCTGGGTTTCCTACGAACCATGGGGTTGGGCGCCGTACCACTACGGCAGATGGTTTTACTATGGCAATAGCTGGTGCTGGTGGCCTGGGCCGGTCTATGTCCATTATCGTCCGCTGTGGTCGCCGGCGTTTGTGTTCTTTGTCGGCTTTGGACATCACTCCGGATTTGGTTTTGGATCGATTGGCTGGTTCCCCGTGGGCCCGCACGATCCCTATTATTCCTGGTACGGACGCGGCTTCAATCGCGTGAACGTGGTCAACATCACGAACATTAACGTGGTGAACGTGAATCGTGGCCGTGGCGAGTTTATTGCGCCGCTGGCGGTGCGCGGACATCAGCCGTATTACTCCAACGCAAGTCTGGCGCTTACCAATCCACGTGTGCGCGGTTCCATTACCAGCGTATCTTCTGCGGACTTTGGCCGCGGCGGACATGAAGGATGGCGTCACGGCGTGGAAGAACATGAGCTGCGCGAATCCAGCGTGATGACTGGGAACGTTCCCGTTGTCCCGACGAAAGAAAGTTTGCATTCAGGCAGCGGAGGTGGCGGCGCTCCCTCTGGAATACAGACGCGGAACACAGACCGCTTCTATACCCGGCATCAGCCTCCGGCGGGACCAGAATCATTCCATGACCAGGCCGCGCGAGTTCAGCGAGTGGTTGGCCCAGAAGCGGCGGGTGCACAAGGCGGCGCGCAGGGGAATGTGCGGGGCGACTTCCATGCCGGGCCGGGCCAGGTTGAGCGGCACGACATTGGCGCAAATACTGGCGTGAACGCTAAAACCGGTATCGCGGAAGTACCGCGAGTGGGTGGAGCGCCAGGCCCCAAAGACAGCCCTGGCCGCATGGCGACCGGCGCGAATGAAGGGATGGCGCAGAACAATGGATCTGCGGCAAATAACGGCCCTAACTCGAACAGCAGCGGAAATGCCTCTACTGACAACCGGCGTGACAATCGCGACCGCCGCGGCTGGAGCAAGTTCGGACCGCCTCCGGGACATTCCAATGGCGGCGTTGGCGAACCTGCCGGACAGAACGGAACGCCACAGTCACGATCAAACGATGTGGGACACGCGCCGCGCACTGACAGTTCTCCAGCGCAGACGCCGCGAACCCAGGAAGACCGCGGCTGGCAGCGCTTCCCGCAGAACAACGACCATGGCGCTAAACCGAATGACGTGCCGGTGAACCGGAATGACCGCGTCGATCCTAATGGCTCCAGCGGAAGCAAGCCTCCGCTGGAGCTGCATCGTCCCATCGTGACGCCACGGCAGCCTGATGTCCATAACGATCAGCACAGCACGCCGACGCCAACGCAGACGCCGGCAGTCCACAATGAGCCGCGCTATTCGCCGCCCCCGCAACGGAGCGAACCGCGCTATTCACCACCACAACGGAGTGAGCCGCGTTATTCGCCTCCGCCGCAGCGCACGGAGTCGCATCATGAGTCGTCGCACGGCGGCAATTCAGGGTCCTCTTCACACAGCGGCGGGAGTGACCGGGGCAGCCATAGCGATTCGAAGTCATCCTCCAATCCCAAGCACTAACACGCTTGCTCCTTCCCGGTGGATTTGGCAAGGATGAAAACAGAAAGAGCGACGGGACAATCGTCTCGCCGCTCTTTCTGCACTTCAGGATGAAACCGAACTTCAGCTACCAGACGCCTTTGTCGCTGCCGGTAATTTTAAAAGCCACGGCCGCGGCGGACGCCAGCGGCGGCAGCAGGCTCAACCGGAACGTTGCCGGAACATTGCCACTGAAAGCCGCTTGCGTAATCTGTTGGGTATAGAGTCTTGCTCCGTAGGGCAGGATAGGCAGGCGCAGAAAACGTGCGCGAGTATAAATCTTGTCGCCGCTCACGGTGGCGTCGGCAATTAAGTCTGCGGGCAGGTTCAGGGCCGTCCCGCGATACCGCTGCACATAGTCAGAAACAATCTTAAGGAAGCTGGCCACGCCCGGCCAGATCCCGGCAACATGGGCCGCGACGCGCAGCTCACGAAAATCCAGCTTGCCGGATTCCACCACTGACGCGGCATTCAAAATGTCACACACGCGGAAATAAAAATGGCGGTACATGCGCTGCAACGTGGCGGCAAAAATCCGCTCTTCCGGTGCCGGCACAAAGAACTGGTGTCCGCTTACGTTCACCGTCACCCGGCGATCAACAAACCGTTGCGCCAGGCCGATATGCTCTCCGGTCTGGCCGAGGCGGCCAACGTGCGTTTCAATAGACTCCGGCAGACCGGGCAGGGAGAAGTTCCACTTGCAAGCCAGCCGGTCACCCCAACTGCGGGCCTCAATCTTCCCGTCAAATTGCTTGGTGAATACCTCAACAATCTTTGCCTTGGAACCGGTTGAAACCAGATCCAGGTCGTTACCCAGGTCAGGCCAATGGTCCAGGGTCTTCATCACAACGGTGGGACAGCCAGCTTCTTCCAGAGCATTAC
>DATBCN010000212.1:0-1573 GCA_036270475.1 Candidatus Angelobacter sp.
GTTCATTTCTTTCCGGCCATGGTGGATAAACCGGCCGCGGGGGCATCCCAGTCTCCAGCAACAGACAAGGAAAAAGAGAAAGACGGCAGCAAAGCTAAAACCGCCGGACCTGTTTCCAAGTAATTGCTCTGGGGCGCTTGCGGTCGAATTGCGCAAGGGGTCGCAGCGATTCGACGCCGTAATCAAGCTGTAATGCGGCGCGGGTTTGCCTCGTGATAGCCTCATTGGCCTCAAGGCTTCCATCAAGTTTATGGCTAGAGGCGGATGATTTGAAACGCGTTCTTACGGTATCCATGGTGACGGCGGTCAGCGAGGAGACAGACGCCGCGCAAGTAATGTCGCGAGATATATCGCGCGAACGGCGAGGCAACTGGATCGTCGGTCCACCACGCTGGATGGGAATCGTGCTGGTTTCAGTGGCGCTGCTGGTGCCCTGTTTCTGGCATCTGCACATTGGAGCGGGTGACCTGCGAAGCCACGTTTACAATGCGTGGCTGGTGCAACTGATTGAACGAGGCCAGGCACCAGGATTATGGATCGCTCATGTATGGAACAACGTCCTCTTTGATTACCTCCTGAGTGCGTTGGGCAGATACTTCAGTTTGCCAGTTGCCGGACGCATCGGCGCGGGAATCGCGGTACTTGTCTTTTTTTGGGGCAGCTTCGCATTTGTAAGTGCGGTCGCCGGGCACAGCGCATGGTCCATTGCTCCTCTACTGGCGGCCGTCAGTTACGGCTGGACCTTTCAACAGGGGCTGTTGAATTACTTTCTTGCGCTTGGTTTGGCGTTTGCCGGGCTGGCGCTTTTTTTGCGGCGAAGCGTGTGGCGCTGGGCGGCCCTCGCGATTTTCGTCCCCGCAGCGTTTTTAGCTCACCCGCTGGGAGCCGCTTGGTTTCTGGGCGCCGCAGTCTATCTGGGGATCGCCAATGTTACGCCACGGCGGTTCCATGCGGTGCTGGTTTGCACAGCGATTGCGCTCCTGTTCGTCGGGCGCCTGTACCTTCATTCTCACTACCGCGTTGAGGGCCCTCTCACTTCTGCGCTTTTCAATCTCATGTTCTACAACGGACTTGATCAACTCGTGTTCACCAAGCGCTATGTTCTCCCGGTTGCGATACTGGCCGCGTTTATCGCGATTGTGATTGCAGGAGAGATCATACAGAGCAAGAGTGTTCAGAGGCTGCTGGCGGAAACGGCGTTGCCGCTGGGACTCTGCGTGGTTGTGCAGGCCGGGATTCTGCTGCTTCCCAACTCGATCTGGTTGCCGCAGTATCCTGCGGCAATTTCGGCGCTAACAACGCGTGGCACCTCGGTTTCGGCAGTGCTATTGTGCGCCTTGCTGGGGGCTATCCGGCCGCGCAAGTGGCATTACCCGGTTTTGACCGGTATTTCGGCGATCTTTTTCCTGCTCCTTTATCAGGACACCGGGGCCTTGAGCAGGTTTGAAGCCCAGGCGGAGCGTCTGGTCCGTAGCATTCCCGCGGGTCAGCGGGTTATAGCAACGATTGGCGGCCCCAGCGATTACCGTTTTTCGCTGAATCATTTGGCTGATGTTTCTTGCGTTGGGCATTG
>DATBCN010000213.1:0-2498 GCA_036270475.1 Candidatus Angelobacter sp.
GGCTTCTATGTCGTCCGCCAGCTTGCGCAAGGCGGCGACGGCTTTTACGTCATTGAGTCCAAAAGCGTGCTGGCCTGCGCGGTCCGCACACTCGGCTGCGTTGATGGTGGTTCTGCCTCCGCTAATCATGTGTTCTTCCCCTTAACCCGCTAAAGAACGGTCCATGTCCCATTCTTTTGCCGGAAAACTTCTCCCCGAATACTTTTTTACGCAAAATGCTTGCTGCCACTATACGGGCACCTTTTTTGAGGGTAGCTGAAATTTAGAATTACAGCGCCGTAATAAACGCGGATTCCCTGCCGGATGAACAACATGTTTATCATCAGCCACATGCGAGCGTTCGAGGCGTTTCTAAAGCCGCGCCGGGGGCTTGAATATGCAAACATACCGGGGCCAATTTTTCGCACCGACAATCCACCTAAATCTCTTCGTGCCGCAATTCCTGGTTTAAAAACCCTTTGCGGGCAAACCAGGAACCGCTTGCCTATCGGTTCCATTTGTGCAGGCACTACAGCGAACAATTGCTGCATCCATTGGACGGGTATCAGCGCGCCAGAGTTCCAGATTTTTTTTTTGACCAACCGGGAACATAAAAGGCGTAACATTCATTATCTGGCCGGTAAGCGCATATTTTTGCGTCTGCTTGCGGGCGCTGATGGAGGCTGCAATGAAATTTGGCTCCTCTCAGTTCAGGACCTTTCAGTTTGGCGCGTCGGGACCCAGGACCCTGGGATTTGCAACCTGGGTATTGGCGGGTATGGCCCTACTGGCACAGCCGGCCCTGGCACAACGCGGAAGCACCGGCTCATCCAACACCTCAAGCAGGACCACATCACCCTCGCGCACGCCAACCTCGCCAGATACCTCATCCCAACCGGTCTTTATCTCCGGCAAAGTCATGCTGGAAGGCGGTGGATCACTGCTTGAGCCGGTTGCGATTGAACGCATCTGCGGCGGAGTGACTCGCCGCGAAGGCTATAGTGATTCCAAGGGGCAATTTGAACTTCAACTGGGTTTGAATATCGGATTCCAGGACGCCAGCGAAAATGATTCGCGCATCACGCCCGGCACTGTTTCGCGTCCCGGCGGCACTTCCAACCGCAGGCCCATGGACCTGACGGGCTGTGAGTTTCGCGCCGTGCTGGCCGGGTACCAATCCAGCACCGCCATACTGCGGACGAACGGCGATAACTGGCAATTTGACATCGGCACGATTTTTCTTAAGCGCATGGGTGACGCCAAAGGCACCACCATCAGCATAACCAGCATGGCTGCGCCCAAAGACGCCATGCGCGCCTACGAGAAGGCGCAAAGAGTCAAGGCGGAAAAGCCGGCGGAAGCCGAAAAAGACCTCAACAAGGCCGTGCAGATTTATCCGCAGTTCGCCGCCGCATGGACGCTGCTGGGGGACCTTCATCGGCAGCATGATCAGTTTGAGGATGCGCGCAATGAATACACGCGGGCCATCTCCGCCGACCCGCAATTTGTAAACCCTGCCTATGGCCTGGCCATGATCGCGATGCAGCAGAAAAAATGGGATGAGGCCGTCCAGTTTACCGAGCAGGTAGTCAAGCTGAATGCCTTTGCTTTTCCGCTGGCCTATTTCTTTAATGCGGCCGCCAATTACAACCTGCAAAAATTTGATGCCGCTGAAGAGAGCGGGAAAAAATTCAAGGCCATGGACAATCAACACAGCCATCCGGACGTAAGCCTGCTGTTGAGCTATGTATATTCGCGCAAACAGGATTATGCGGGCGCGGCGAAAGAAATCCGCGATTACCTGGCCGCGGAGCCGAACTCGCCGAATGCTGAAGCGCTCAAGACTGAGGCCAAGCGTTTTGAAGACCTGAGTGTTTCCGCCAAAAAAGATTAACGGTTTTCAGGGCCTTGATTTCTGGACCTTTCTTTGGCCCGTTTCACTTGCCGGCTTGCGCCGGGAACCGCAGCAGCACGGGCGGCGTAAATTTTTCGCCGTCTTTGAGCGCGCCGTCATCCTTCACTTTGTTCCAGCCCACGTTGGCGGTCACATAAAACCAGCCGTCCACGGCCACCGCGTGCGTGGGATCGCCCATGCGCTCACTAGCCTGCTCCAAGACTTCAGCGCCGGTGATCTCGGTTTGTGCATGGTCCAGTTGCAGCCGCAAAACTCTTACAGGATCAGTGCCGTTCTGGATGCCAATCAGCGAATCGCCGCTCAGGTATAGGCCGTCCAGCGCAACCACGGCAACGTCTTCCGGATGAGGAAGGTAATTTGTTTTTGCCGCGGCACTTGTCTTTTTCAGATCGACCCCGGCCAGGTCGATCACGCCAATCCCAATGGTGTAGTCAGCCACAAAAAGGCGCTTGCCGTCACGCGCCAGCACGGGCGTTTGCGGTGAGAAAAATCCATCCGCGATTTTTTCGAGCCTGGCGGTTGCAGGATCGCCGCGCAAACGATAAACCCCGCCGCCAATACTGTCCGTTACGTAGACCGTGCCGTCAGAGGCAACGCACATATC
>DATBCN010000214.1:0-3144 GCA_036270475.1 Candidatus Angelobacter sp.
AGAGCATCGTCCAGCGGCCGGTAAGCGCCGACGGTCATGATGTACTCGTCATTTTCAAATCGCGGCCAGTTGATTTTGCGGCCTTTAATCACGCGGACCTGAACCCGTCCGCGCAAGGGGACTTCCAGCGCTGTCCCGGCGATTTCACCATCACCCATGGCGGCGTGGCCGTCGCCCAGAAAGAGCATGGCGCCGGAAACGTTAACCGGAAAATAAACCGTATTGCCAACACTGGCTTCGGGCGAATCCATGTTGCCGCCGAAAGCCTCAGGCACCACCGAGGTGCGAGCTTCGCCTCCGGCTGGCGCCACACCGATGCAGCCAAAAAACGGATGCAACGGAAACTTGACAGTGAATTTGGAATCCAGCGCCTGAAAAGTGGCGGTGTTGGTTGCGTGATCGATGGGATAAAACCAGATCTTCTCTTTGATCGGAGCATTGAGCATGGGCGTGTAATTGGTGGAGTTGATGGCGCCAAAACCCGGCGCAAGCGCCCCGATGCCCTGATCGCTATCCACTTTTATTTCCAGGATTTTTACCGCCAGCGTATCGCCCGGCTCAGCGCCGTCGATGAAAAAAGGTCCGGTAAGCGGGTTGTCTCCTGGGGCCATGCTGAGCGTGTCACCGGGCTTTTTGATGGCGTTGCCGAAGCAGTCGACCGTGTTGGTTTCAAGAATGTTGCCGGACTTGAGATGAGCAACAGGACTGTACGACGCGGCGTATGTATATTTCAGTTCGCTGGTTTTCAACTCATAGCGGACGACTTTGCCTTCTTCAGAATTTTGCGCGCACGCAGCAGCAGACAGCAGCAACACGGCGAAAGCGGTTTTCATTGGCGGGCCTCTCGCGCAGAATTATAGAGAAGCGGACTCGTGTAAGCTATACGCCCGGAAAAAACAAAACCTGCTTGCCGTGAAAAAATCAGGAAGCAGGTCTGCAGTTGCACGATGTGTTTTTTATTGCACTGTCAGTGCGATTACTGAGCTATGCGTCGTCGTACCTGAAGTAGAGGTTACGGTCACGCTGAAGCTTCCTGGGAGCGTTCCCGTTGTGACTGGTATGTGTTTGGTACCGCCACCGCAAGAAGTCGCGGCAAAGACAATTATCAAGCTCAGCATCAGGGTTCCGGCAAGACGCAGAACCTTCCGTCGCCG
The DNA here is from genome assembly GCA_036270475.1 of Candidatus Angelobacter sp. GTDB lineage: Bacteria > Acidobacteriota > Terriglobia > Terriglobales > Acidobacteriaceae > Angelobacter. Next base: position 1,155 of record DATBCN010000214.1, read on the forward strand.
CGACGGAACTCCAAAAAAGACAACCCCCAGAAAACCAAAGCTGGTAAGGGCGGCAAGGGTTGCGCCGCTGATTGGTTGCGCGGAAGCGGTTGTGCGAACCGTGGTTGTAATCGTCAAGGTGGTGCTGGCGGCACCGCCGCTGGGCGTCACGGTCGCCGGATTAAACGAGCAGCTAGACGCAGCGGGCAAGCCGCTGCAGGCAAAACCAACAGTCCCGATGAAGCTGCTGTTTGGCGTTACAGAAATGTTAAAGGTAGCTGACTGGCCGGCGGTGATCGTCGCACTGCCACTGGGAATGTTCACGGAGAAATCCGGAGGTATTACCACTGCAGCCGCGGCAATCTCCCAGGCCCCGCGTCCGTGGGTGCCAATGCGGACCTTGCGGCTGGTGTTCTGCAGGTTCAGATCAAAGACCGCGACGCGCGGCAGGCCTGTGCCAAAGGGGGCCCAGGTAGTGCCGCCATCGGATGAATTAAACACACCCACGTCAGTACCGGCATAAAGACTGGAAGGGCTCAGGGGATCGACGGCAAAGGCGTTCACCGGCACATCGGGCAACCCGTTTGAAGCCGGCAACCATGTGGCAGAGCCGCCAGCGAGATTGGTGGTTTTCCATACATGTGAAACCGTGCCATAGCCGTCCAGCGTGACGTAGGCGGTATTGGAATTGGTGGGATCAATGACAGCCCGGCCAATAAATTTGGCGGCCCACGCGCCGGTCACATCGACCATGGGATTGGCGCCTGTGGTGGTGGCGAAGACTTTGCCGTTGTTGAGACCAACAATGCGGACGTTGTCATTCTGCTGGGAAATTCCGATAGCGCTTACGCGGAAGTTACGGCCCTGCGTGTCACAGCAGCCAAAGTTCGGCTGGCTGACCATGGTCATGGTTGCGCCGCGGTCGGTGGAGCGATAAAGATGGTCCGTGCCGAAATAGAGCGTGTTGGGGTTTCCCGGTCCCAGCGCGAGAGGAGCATAAAACAGAACGGCATCAGTACAGGTGATTCCATTGAGCGTAGCTCCGGGGGCGGGACAGCCGAAGAGTTGCCAGTTCCCTTCTGTTGCCGTTGCAGCCGTGAGGACGCGCGCAAAGCCGATCAATCCGTTGGTCTGGTTGAAGTAAGTATGGTACATGGTTACGTTGGCCGTATCCGTGCTGCTCTGGTCAATGGCGGAATAGCCGCCGTCGCCAAAGTCAGCCCGCGTCCATGTGGCATTTGGCTGGAAAAATTCCGTACCGTTGTCCTGGGTGCCGCCGATGGAGAAATTTGCGTCCGTCGGATGCACGGACAGGCTTACAAACTGAGTCGCATTGAAGCCGTTTGTGTTTACGCTGGCCCATGTTGCGCCGGCGTCAAGCGACTTGAAAATGCCGCCATCATTGCCGACATAGACCACATTGTGATTGCTGGGAGCAAAAGTAAGGGCGTGGGAATCGGCATGCAGCAATGCGTCATTCGCTGCAAATGAGGCGCCGCCGTTGGTGGACTTGGAAAATACGCGGTTGGTGCAAGTTCCAACACCACCGTCTGACGATCCGCCAAGATAGATAGTGCTCGCGGTGTCCGGATGAAATGCCGGGACCATGTCATAGAAACATTGGCCGCCGCAAAAGCCGTTAGCGGCAGCAACAGCGGTCCAGGTAACGCCGTCAGGAGATGTTTTGAGTGTTCCTGCAGAAGTAGCCGTGCTTCCGCATGGCACCGTTTCATCCTGCGTTAGAGCAAATGTAGTTGCCGCCGGCGCTCCGGAGCGATTTACAGCAAATTTTCCAAAGCCCTGCCGCGTAATGGTTTGCGTCCAGGTAGCCGTGCCAGCCCATGGATCGCCTGCTGTGCTTACCCAAACACCGCCGTCACCGGCTACCGCAACTCCAAAGACATAAACCAGAATTGAACTCGCGTTGCCGGGATCCATGACCATGTCAGTTACAGTGCGGTCGCTCGCTCCTGCGCCGGTCTGGATCGTTTGCTTGGCGAAGGTCGGCGTT
>DATBCN010000215.1:0-2135 GCA_036270475.1 Candidatus Angelobacter sp.
CATTTATTCCAGCTCGCAGAGCGTTGAAGCCATTGTGAATTCCAATGGCCTGAGCGTGTTTCATCGCCAGACTTCCGCGGAAGTTTCCATTACCATGCTGGCCGACAAATCTTCCGGCTGGCAGAAAGCCAACACGCCGGACGTCAGGAATATTGATGCGGTCCGGCTGGCAGAGATCGCCGCGCAAAAGGCCCGCGACTCAGCCCAGCCACAGGAAATTCCACCCGGAAAATACACCGTCATCCTGGAACCCGCGGCTGTGCTGGATTTGGCCGGGTTTATGTTCTGGGACTTCGGCGGGTTAACAGTGCTGGACCAACGGTCTTTTCTGAACAACCGCATTGGGACAAAGCTATTTGGGGAAAACATAACAATCGTCGATGACGTCGCGCACCCGCTGCAGTCAAACGCTGCCTTTGATGGTGAAGGCGTAGGGCGCAGCCGGGTGAATCTGGTGGAAAAAGGCGTGGTGCGCAGCCTGGTTTATGCACGCGGAACCGCGGAAAAGATGCGCAAGTCAGAGTACAAAGATAAGGTCGGGGAGATTCGGGTCACCGGGCATGGCTTTCCGCTGCCCAATGAAATGGGTGAAGCTCCCACCAACATTGTGTTTGTTACTCCGGGCGGTGAACAGACGATAGAGCAGATGATCGCCGGAACCGAGCGCGGGATTTTGATCACACGGCTGTGGTACATCCGCGAGGTGGACCCTTATGAGAAGATTCTTACCGGCATGACGCGTGACGGCACATTCCTGGTGGAAGGCGGCAAGGTGAGGCACGGACTGCTGAATTTCCGCTTTAATCAGAGCCTGATTGAGATGCTGAACAACGTTGAAGCCATGGGAAAAGCCGTGCGCGCCAGCGGTGAAGAGTCGTTTGACATGGTTGCGCCGGCCATGAAAATTCGCGGATTCAACTTCACTGAAGTAACCAAGTTCTGAGCGGGTTTTCGGACATCTACCCTGGCGCATGTCCTTTGGTGTGCAGCGAATACCAAAGTAACCTTGGGGCATTTTCGCTGCCGGTGGTAACCTCCACGGTAGAGGTGCAGGAGTGAAAGAAGTAAAAACTCCCGTTGCGGGATCAGGACCAGCAGACACAAGAAGCTCAGTACGTTTTCCGCTGCGGCTGCCTATAACCGTACGCACGGCGGATGCACATGAATACTTTGCTGAAACCGCTGATATTTCCGCGGGCGGCGTGCTTTTCCACACCAGAAGCGCGCTGGATGTGGGCACGGTGATCCGCTTCCGCATTGTGCTGCCTGCTTCCGTCCTGGGGACGGACACTGACGTCCAGGTAAATTGCACCGGGCGCGTGGTGCGCTCGCTGGACGAAAAAGGCAATAAAGCCGTAGCGGCGGTGATCGACGAATACTGCTTTGAGCGCATCCTGTGCAACAGTCTGGCAACAAGCTGTTGAAAGGCATTCACGGCACAGGTGGTGCGTAAGTCGCGTTGAATAGTACTGTTTCAAAAAAATTCATCTCAGATAAAATACATGCGGTCCATGCGGCCGCATTCTGGTTTCCCGCGGGCATCTCCAGAGCCCAAGGACCGCGGGAGGAGATTTTGCTGCAACGTTCTTTACCGCTCCTTATGGCAGATATGAAGGTCAACTCTGACCATGCCTGTATAATGAACGAAGGTCCCAACCTGCGCCGGAGAGATGGCCGAGTGGCTGAAGGCGCACGCTTGGAAAGCGTGTTTAGGGGAAACTCTAACGTGGGTTCGAATCCCACTCTCTCCGCCAGACTTTTTGTTTTCAATGAAGCTGGCGCGCTCCCGTCACCAGCGTATCGGAACCAAGTCCAGTGTCCAATGCACCAAACCGTATTTCGTTGTCTTCTCCCCGCGCGCCATTTTTCTTACACAGATCGCGCGTCCCACCCGGTGCTGCCAGAGGAATTTGACTGAATTTCCGTTTGGCCTAGTTTCTCCAAGCTTTCTTTGGAGGGCATATGATGCCGACCGGCAAGTCGATGCGGGGCGCGTCAACTCATCCATGAGTCTTAGAGTCGCCGCATCATTCCTCCGCAAGAAGCGCTGTCAGGATATGTGCTACACTAAGTACTAGATTGTGCTACACCGAGCCGGACGAATTGACCCGGAGGAGGAGAAAGATGAAGCGTAG
>DATBCN010000216.1:0-7423 GCA_036270475.1 Candidatus Angelobacter sp.
CGCATGGGCCGAGGATGGAATTGTGCAGCGGGCCACGCGGGCCATTAAGCGCGAGGTGCGCAGCCTGGTGGTGGTTGGCGACGTCTGCCTCTGCGAATACATGTCTCACGGACATTGCGGAATTGTGCAGAAGAAAGCAGCGCCCGGTGGAAATACTTCGTCTGCAAAACGGGGCAACGTGGGCAACGGCAGAAGCACTGCCACTGCAACGCAGGTTGCTGCCGAAGTCGAATACGAAATTCTGAATGACCCCACGCTGGAAATCCTGGCCAAGACCGCGGTCTCCCAGGCGCGGGCTGGCATGGACATCATCGCCCCCTCTGACATGATGGATGGCCGCGTCGGCGCGATCCGCAAAGCGCTGGATAGCGCCGGCTTCATCAATACGCCAATCCTCTCTTATGCGGCAAAGTTTGCGTCAGGATTCTACGGGCCGTTCCGCGAGGCCGCCGATTCGGCCCCGCAATTCGGCGACCGCCGTTCTTATCAGATGGATGGCGCCAATATCCGCGAAGCCATGCGCGAGATTGCGCTCGACATTAAAGAAGGCGCGGACATGATTATGGTGAAACCGGCCATGCCTTATCTGGACGTGATCAGCGAGGCGCGTCGGCGCTATGATCTGCCCATCGCCGCGTATCAGGTTTCCGGTGAGTATTCCATGTTGCAGGCGGCCATCGGCAACGGCTGGCTGGAGCGCGACCGGGTGGTTATGGAGTCGCTCACGTCCATCCGCCGCGCCGGAGCGCAGTTGATCCTGACGTACTTTGCCAAGGATGCGGCAAGAATGCTTGGCTGATGCGCGAGCGCAGCTATCTTTTCAGCTTGCGTGAAATCCAGATCAGCAGCACAGCGCCCAGGGTCGCCACCACGATTGAATAAATCAGACCGCCGCCGTAAAAACCCAGTAAGCGCATAATCCATCCGCCAACAATCGCGCCAACAATTCCCAGCAAAATGTCCGCGAGCGTCCCGTAGCCGGAACCTTTCATGATCTTGCCCGCGGCCCAACCCGCTATCAGGCCCACAATAATCCACCAGATAAAACCAGTCATCATTTAGCCTCCTCCTGGCTGTTATGCGTCGCGTGCGCGTCGTCTTCCTCGTCGCCAGCGCTCTCCGCCGCCTGTTTCAGATGGTTCACGCTTTTGATTGCTCCCACGCCCAACCAAAGCATGCTAATCATCAACAATACCGCCAGCGGGATTGGCAACCATCGCACTGCGCCAATTTCAGACTGTTGCATTACCTGCTGCGACTGACGCTGTGCATCCGCCGCGGCCATTTTCAGATTGATGATCTGCAGGTCCTGCGGAGCATTGCGATATTTGCCGAGAAAATCTTCCGGCAGACCCTGGCCCGCCGCGAGCGCGTGCCGCGCATCCATCAGCGGCTGCACCGCCTGCGCATACCATTTCTGTTCTAATGCCACAAGGTTCTTCAATACATCATCGTTCTGCGCGTTGCCTTTCCCTAGCTCCTCAATCCTCTGCCGGTCGGCTTCCAGCAGGCCCTGGTTGGCGGCGTTTCCATCCAGCAGATAGCGGTTGAACGCCGCTTCCATATCGCTCAGCCGATGGATCGCCTCCGTTCTCGCCTGGTACTGCTCGGTTGCCAGCCGGTAGGCTTTGGCGGCGCCATTCAATTGATGCAGCCGGTAGCCGCAAAACCCGAGCGCGGCAGCGGCCAGCAGCCCCAGCAGCAATAGTCCGATAAGGCGCACCCATGCTCTGCGCGCCAGTTTGGCCAGCGGTATGGGGATAATCAGCAGAGAAGACATAGCGAGGCAAGGCTAGCACACCGCTCCACGGCGTCAAAGTAGTGGGACGTTCTGCGCGAACCAGTTACGGACTATTTGGGCAAATTCCCCGCGCTCGCGGCGTTTTGCAATCTCTGTTGGTCGATTGCCTGCGCGGCAATATTCATGCGGACGGCTCTTTCCAGCTTAGCTGAAGGCTGGAGCGGATCAGGGCCGCGCAGCATCCCAAACACGTTGCGTCCGATTTGAACCGGCGTAACCAGCAGGCCCCAGGGAAATCCCCACCAGCCAAGGACAAGAGAAAAAACAGAATCGCCCAGTTGGCTCTTGACGCCGCAGGAGCGGCAGGAAATCTGGGGCGAACTTTTCCACGACGTGAGCACCAGCGCGGACCACACCTGATGGTGTACATGGACATCCACCGGCCCCGCCCCGCCGCACTTGGGACAAAGCCCTTGATGGGCGCGCTGCACAGCCTCATTCACCATGTTTTCCGGTATCTGGCGGGACACTTGAAGCAGAGCACCCCGGCCCGCGCAAGTAGCGTTGCAAAACCGCATCTCGCCCTGGCGGTTGCCGCCAAAAATAATCATAGAGCCGCAGTAGTCACACTTTGCCATTGGTTGCTGCCAGTTCTCAAAGGGGAAGGCCCTTAGCATAGCTCTGTTTTGCGCAGACAGTAAACCACTTTTTATGAAATTATTGATGACCTAGGGGCAATGACCGTTGTTGGCAACCTGGCAGTCAGCCGTGAGTCAATACTCAATACTGGACAAAATCGGCTGTGTAAAACCCTTTAGAATTTGGCATTCCTCCGTGACCGAAGAGGCGCACAGGAAATCAGGAAGCAGGAAATCAGGATGAAGAAATCAGACGCAAAAAATGCAGACGCCAAACCTGCACCAGCGGCTGACGCCGAAAAGCAGTTGGCTGGCTTTATCGCCAAGTTTGCGCCGGACCACCAGGCGCTGATTCGCGCTTTCCGCAAAGCGCTGCGCAAGCGGCTGCCCTCTGCCAATGAACTGGTGTATGACAATTACAATTTCTTCGTGATCGGCTATTGCTCCTCAGAGCAGCCATCCGATTGCATTGTTTCTATTGCAGCCGCAGCCAATGGTGTTGGACTGTCTTTCTATCGCGGCGCGGACGTTCCTGATCCGCATAAGCTGCTGCTTGGCTCAGGCAGTCAAAATCGCTTCATCCGTCTGGAATCAGCGCGGACATTGTCCGATCCCCGTGTTGACGCTTTGATCGCCGGTGCAGCATTACAGGCCAGGACGCCGCTGCCGGCAAGCGGTAAAGGAAAGCTCATTATCCGCTCGATTTCAGCCAAACAGCGCCCGCGCCGCAAGACTGGGAATTGAGCGCCGTTTTGAGTGGCTCACGGAGATGCCGCCGGCCGCGAATCCTTACCCCCGTCACGTTAATCTAATTGGCACGACGAAAATCTCTCAGGCAGCCGAAGCGGGAGCACTTTGAGGGCTAAGCCTTGTCCGGTTTACAATCGCTTGTTTGTCTGCTGGTTGCAGAATAAAAAATTCTTCCATTCAGAGGGAGCACTACCTTGCCAGACACTATTTATGACGTTGCCATTCTCGGCGGAGGGCCCGGCGGATACACAGCCGCGTTCCGCGCCGGCCAGCTTGGACTGAAAACCTGCCTCATTGAAAAAGAGGACAAGCTTGGCGGCACGTGCCTGCACGTTGGCTGCATCCCCACCAAAGCGCTGCTCTTTAACGCTGAAATTTATGACCATCTCAAGGACGCGGAAGAGTACGGCATCGATGGCCTGGGCGCGGGCAAACTGAACTGGAAGAACATACAGGACCGGAAAAACAAGATCGTCACCAAGCACACCAAGGGCCTGGATTTTCTGGTGCGCAAGAACAAGGTGGACCGCGTGCTGGGATTTGGGCGCCTCACCGGGCCAGCCAAAAGCGGCGTGCATACCATTCAGGTTGAAGGCAAGGGCGCCGGCGAGATCAAAGCCAAAAACATTATTCTGGCCACCGGTTCTTTCGCGCGCATGCTGCCTGGCCTGAAACCTGACGACCGCATTTTGACTAACATTGAAGTCCTCAGCCTGCCGGCCATGCCCAAATCAATGGTCATCATTGGGTCTGGGGCCGTGGGCGTGGAGTTTGCTTCCATCTACCGTTCGTTCGGGGCGGAGGTCACCGTGATTGAAATGCTGCCGCGCCTGGTGCCAGTGGAGGATGAAGAAGTCAGCAAAGAGCTGCTGCGCTCGTTCAAGAAAAAAGGCATTAACTGTCTGGTTAACACCAAGGTGGAAAAAGTTGAGAAGACCAAAGACGGCGTCTGCGTCATGTGTACTCCACAGGGAGAAGCTACGCAGAAGATTGAAGCGGAGAAAGTCCTGGTCGCCATTGGCCGCGGGCCGAATACTGAAGGCATTGGCCTGGAGAAAGCGCCGAATATAAAGGTGGATCGCGGTTTTGTTCTGGTGAATGAGTGGATGGAAACAGGCGAAAAAGGCATTTACGCCATCGGCGATATCGTTGCCGGAATGCCGCAGCTTGCCCATGCTGGCGCGATGGAAGGAATTGTCGCCACCACACGTATTGCCGGGAAACCGGCCAAGCCGATCAATAAAAACCACATTCCCGGCTGCACCTATTGCGAGCCGCAGATCGGCAGCGTGGGCCTGACGGAAACCAAAGCCAAAGAAGCAGGCTATCAGGTGAAGGTGGGCAAGTTCCCCTTCACGGCGAACTCCAAGGCCACCATCATCAACAACCATGAGGGCTTTATCAAAGTAGTGTCAGACGCAAAGTACGGTGAGATTCTGGGCGTTCACATCATCGGCCCGCTCGCTACTGAGCTGATTGCGGAAGCCGTGACCGCTCTTGAACTGGAAGCCACCGTGGAAGATATGATGTTCACCATCCACGCTCATCCAACAGTGTCAGAGGGAATGCTGGATGCCTTCAGCGCGGTGGAGGGCAAGGCGATTAACGCTTAAGAGTAGCTGGCAATCTGCCAGCAGCTCAGTCGCGGATGAACGCTGATAACGCGGATATTAAGATTATCGGCCGCGAATCAACGCGAAAGACGCGAATGATACTTAATTCTTGATTCGTGTTCATTCGCGAAATTCGCGGCTAGCTCTTTTGATCTGTGCCATCAGCGGAAATCTGCGGCGAACGGGTTTGGCTGATGTTGACTGCCGCGTGCGTTTCTACCGGCAACATTTCCTCCCATTTTCGTATCACACTTATTGGAGGAAACCCTGCCATGCCTATCGATCCCGTCTGCAAGATGGAAGTCTCCATTGCCGAAGCTGCCGCCAGCCATGACTATGGGCCGGAAACGCTCTATTTCTGCTCCATGGATTGCCTGCGCGAGTTTGAAAGAGATCCCGCAACCTACATGGACGACATGGACGACGAAGAGCGGGTAGCCAGTTAAGCCCATATAGGCCTTCTTGAGGCGGCTCCGCTGAAGCGCAGAGAAACCGTCTAGAATAGGAGTATGCTGCTCCGCGTCATCAACGTCCTTTATCTCGGCCGCGTGGACTATTCCATTGCGCTGGAGCTGCAGCAGACGCTCGTCCAGTTGGTCAAGGACAAGCGGACCGCGCACACGCTTCTTTTATTGGAGCATCCGCCGGTCATTACCATGGGCCGCAACGCCGGTGCCCAGAACATTGTCGCCTCACGGGAATTACTGGCGCAAAACGGCGTTGAACTGCATGAGGCAAACCGCGGCGGCGATGTCACCTTCCACGGTCCGGGCCAACTCGTCGGCTACCCGATCTTTGATCTGCGCGCCTTTGAGCCGCGCCTTGGCGCCGTGGAATTTGTGCGCAAACTGGAAGAGACGCTGATCCGCACTTGCGGTGATTTGGGCGTGGTAACGGAGCGCATCCCCGGACTCACGGGTGTATGGACACAGGACGCGGTTCCCGGAAAGATTGCCGCCATCGGCGTGCATATCTCTCGCGCCGTCACCTCGCACGGCTTTGCCCTGAACGTAAACACCAATCTGGATTATTTCAAGCTGATCGTCCCTTGCGGCATTCCGGACAAGCCTGTGACCTCGCTGGAGCAGGAGATGGCGCGCAGCTTCCTCAGCCGTGACCGTAAAGTGCCTTCGCTTGAGGACCTGGCGCAGCAGGTGGCGCGCAGCTTTGGCCGTGTGTTTGAGGCGCAGACGTTGTGGCTGGATTCGCTGGGCGCGTTGCTTTCTTTGCATGGAGACGACGGCCCGAATGAAGAAATGAATTCTTTTCCTGCCGGTTCCCCAGCCAATCAGGACGTTCCCGCCCGCGCACCGGACGAAATCCGCAAACTTGCGGACGAAAAAGACTTTTTCCTTGCCTGATCCGCTTTTCTGCTGGTTCCTGCAAACTCCACGGCAGTAACTCTCATCCAACCTTCAACCATGCTCGCCGAACACCGCAAGCCGTACATTGATGCCCGCGAACAAATCCGCAAGTCCAGCGGCATTCATTTCTGGTTCAGCCGCTTCGCCAGCGGCACGGCGCAGGTTGTGGGGCATCCGTATGTCTTTTTTGCGGCGGTCGTGGTGCTGGTTGTGTGGGCCGCAAGCGGGCCTTACTTTCATTACTCTGATACATGGCAACTGATCATCAACACCGGAACCACCATTGTTACTTTCCTTGTCGTCTTCCTTATTCAGAACACGCAAAATCGTGACGCCAAGGCCCTGCACCTGAAGCTGGACGAGTTGATCCGCTCGCACCATCCGGCGAATGACGATCTCATTGATATCCAGAAGCTATCGGATGAAGAGTTGGACGAGTTGGAAATCCGCTACGAGAAAATCCGCAAGGTATGCGAGGCCCGGCGCGCCGGCAAAAAAACAGACGTCCAGGCAAAGCACGACGCATCCTCCCGTCCACCATCAAAGTCCCCAGCCGCCTGAGGCTTTTCATCATGTTTTTCAAGTTCGCCGATTTGCTCCCGCCTTCAGTGTCTCCGCCATGAGTTCGGTATAAACTGTTAGCGTCAGTATGGCCAACAAAAACAAATCCCAGAAAATTCCCGGTACCAAGTCAGCGGCCAAGACGCCTGCCGCGAATGGCAATCGCAACAACGGCAAGCCCTCTAACGGACGCTCTTCCGCCAAAGGCGCCGTAGTACATGTAAATCAGTACGGAATCCCCGACTGGCGGCTGGAACATCCTGAATTTGAGGTCCAGGAAGTCTCCGACGGGCCCGAGGTCCATTATGAGATCAAAGGTAAGCTCAACACGCCGGTACCGCCGATTCGCGAGTCGAAGTACTTAAATAAAGAGCAGCACATGGAGCTTTACCGCTGGATGCTGATGAACCGCCGCATGGAAGCGGCGCTGGAAAATCTCTACAAGCAAAGCAAAGTTGTGGGCGGCGTTTATTTTGGCCTGGGACAGGAAACCTGCTCCTGCGCCTCGGCGTATGCGCTTGGCGCTGAAGACTGGTTTGCCCCGATGATCCGCAACCAGGGCGCGCAGCTCGTCCGTGGCTTCCACGCCCGCGACATCATGATGCAGTACATGGCCAAAGCCGGCTCGCCGACCAAAGGCAAAGACGGCACGTCGCACTACGGAGACATCGAGAAGCGCCAAATGGTCTCTCCCATCTCCATGCTCGGTGATCTTTTGCCTGTGATGGCCGGCGTCTCTCTTGGCGCCCGCCTGCA
>DATBCN010000217.1:0-2105 GCA_036270475.1 Candidatus Angelobacter sp.
CGCGCCTGGGGCACCGTGCGCGAGGACTACAGCGCCACGGGCAGCGCCTGGGAATATTTTCCGCATGAGCACGCGCGTTCACGCGCCTATCGCTGGAGCGAAGATGGGATCGCCGGAATCTGCGACCGCCATCAGAAACTCTGCTTTGCCCTGGCGTTGTGGAACGGGCGCGACCCAATCCTGAAAGAGCGGCTCTTCGGCCTTACCGGCAATGAAGGCAACCATGGCGAGGACGTGAAAGAGTATTACTTCTACCTGGATTCCACGCCGACCCATTCCTATATGAAGTATCTGTACAAGTATCCGCAGAGGGAATATCCGTACGCGCAGTTGGTGGCGGAGAACCGCCGCCGCTCCCGGCGTGATGCTGAATTCGAGCTGATCGATACCGGCGTGTTCGACGATGATCGTTATTTTGACGTCTTTGTGGAATATGCCAAGGCCGCAACGGAAGACATATGCATCCGCGTCACCGTGGCCAATCGCGGCCCGGAGGCCGCTGAGATTCATCTGTTGCCGACTCTGTGGTTCCGCAATACCTGGTCGTGGACGGCAGACTCATCCAGACCGCTGCTTTCGTTCGACGCAAAAACCGGCGCAATCCATTCCCATGAAGCTGAGACCGGCGATTTTACTTTCTATTTTGCCGGCGGCGGAACTCCGCTGTTCACTGAAAATGAAACCAACAACGAAAAACTCTTCGCCGCGAAAAATGCTTCGCCCTATGTGAAGGACGCTTTTCATCGCTGCGTCATCAACGGAGAGGCCGCCGCCGTGAATCCGGAGCTTAAGGGGACCAAGGCCGCGGTGTATTACAAGCTCAACGTTCCAGCGGGCGGCGAGGTTTCAATTCATCTTCGGCTCACCAATAGCCAGCCCGGCGATCTTGCCGCCGACGCATGGGGCCATGACTGTGACATCGCCCTGGCCCAGCGCAAAGCGGAAGCCGATGAGTTTTACGGCGGCGTAATTCCAGAGACCGCGGACGACGACACACGCAACGTAATGCGCCAGGCCTTTGCCGGATTGCTGTGGACAAAACAGTATTACCACTATGTGGTCCGTGAGTGGCTGGCCGGAGACCCGGCAGAGCCGGCGCCCCCGGCAGGGCGCAAGACCGGACGCAACTATATGTGGGGCCACGTCTACACCACTGACGTTATCTCCATGCCTGACAAGTGGGAGTATCCGTGGTTCGCCGCCTGGGACCTGGCTTTCCACTGCGTAGCGCTGGCCTTGATCGACCCGGATTTCGCCAAGGACCAGCTTGTGCTCATGCTGCGCGAGTGGTACATGCATTCCAACGGGCAAATTCCCGCCTATGAATGGGCCTTTGGCGACGTGAACCCTCCCGTCCATGCGTGGGCCACGCACCAGGTTTACCTCATCGACAAGGCAAAAAACGGCGGCCGGGGCGACCTGCAATTTCTGGAGCGCGTTTTTCACAAACTTCTGCTGAACTTTACCTGGTGGGTCAATCGCAAGGACCCTGAAGGGCTGAATGTTTTCCAGGGCGGTTTTCTGGGGTTGGACAACATAGGCGTGTTCGATCGCAGCTCTGAGCTGCCCACGGGCGGCCACATCGAACAATCTGACGGCACCAGTTGGATGGCGACGTACTCGCTCGATATGCTGGCCATCGCGCTGGAACTGGCCGCTGGCGACGCGGTGTATCAGGACGTGGCCAGTAAATTCTGGGAGCACTTCATCTACATTGCCCGCGCCATGAACAACCTGGGCCAGGACGGTCTTTGCATGTGGGACGAGCAGGACGGCCTTTTCTACGATGTGCTGCACTTGCCTGGCGGATCTCGCGTGCCGTTGCGCGTGCGCTCCATGGTGGGCCTGATTCCTCTCTTTGCCGTGCAGACCATGGAGCCGGACCTGCTTGAATCCATGCCGGAATTCAAACTACGCCTGGAATGGTTTATTGATAACCGGCCCGATCTCACCGCCCACATGGCCTGCATGGAGACTGAAGGCCACAAGCGCCGCCGCCTGTTTTCCATTGTTGACCGCGAGCAACTGCAGCGCATCCTTGACGTCATGCTCAATGAGAATGAGTTCTTTTCTCCGCATGGAATTCGCGCGCTCTCCCGCTATCA
>DATBCN010000218.1:0-1606 GCA_036270475.1 Candidatus Angelobacter sp.
CTTCTCGATTTGTTGTTGCACGTGGCTGCGAAACTGCAGCGGATGCGCCATTTTGTGGAATGGCTCGGAAGTGCCGCCGGTGCCGATGACCACGATGCTTCCGTATCCCAGCATCCTGCCAGCAGTGGGTTCGCTGACCTCAATGCTTTCGACTTTTTGCAGCAGCATCTCGATGGTTTTGCGGCTGGCTAGCCCGGTTTTGATGACCACGCGCCGGTTGGTTACCGCCATTTCGGTGGCACTGCGGCGAACCGCGCCAACAATAATTACAATGAACCCGACGATCAGCAAAACCGCTCCGCCGCCTTCCATGAGGCGGAGAGAGTTTGCGTCCATATCCTTGTGGCTGAGCGCATAAACGAGGAGCGCGACGCCGGGCAAGCCCAGCAGCAGTATTCCTATCAGCAGGTGACCGAGCATGACGATCCAATGAAGGCGCGTCTCGTAAATTAGCGTTTCTCCAGGGACCAGGTTTGATTGTACGTAGCTCATCAGCTCGTCCTTATGATTTCAACCGCACACGCACGGCCGTATTGATGCCACCAAAAAGGGCATCGGCCACAGGCATGCTTCAAAGGCTATCACATTGATGGGAGAGTGCTGTTTCCGCTTAAAGCTGTACGGGTCCGGACGAGCAGCCGGTCAAACGCGAAGGATCTCGATGTGCTTGACGAGGGTGTTAGCGACCGCCAAGAAATTATCACGAATGGCGTCGCGGGCGGCTTCCTCAGACGGAATGCAAAGCATGGACGATGCTCCATGGCATAGGAGGAAAAAAGCGTAGAAAGCGCGGTCGTAGTTTTCCGGAGCGCCGCCGAAACGGTTGGCAAGCAAGGACATGAACCAGACACGGCCAGGGCCGGGCAGTTCCTGGTGAAAAACGTCGGGCCAGGAACGGAAAAGCAACGTGTACTCGTGCGGATGGTCTTCGGCGAAGCGCAGGAAGCGGCGGAAAACGTCTTCGATGGATCGCGCGGGAAATAACTCGTCGTTTAATTGCAGCCTAATGCGGGCCGTGAGTGCAACCAAGATAGCGTTCTTGCTTGGAAAGCGCTTGTACACCGTGGGCGTGGTGGTGCCGGCGGCTTTGGCTACGGCACGGAGCGTGAGGCCGCCTTCTCCGCGCTTCTTCCACAGCCGCTGCGCGGTTTTCAGGATGCGTTCTTCCAGGTGCTGATCTGCATGGGGCGGCATGCGGTTTGTCTCCGGTTAGCGTCGCCTATCAGTATAGCATTCACAGTGTAAAAGCAATGACAAAGGGCAACGTCAGGTGCCAGAAATCAGCAATAACAAAGTACCCGTAAGAACGCACAAAATAAAGAGTATTTGGCTAGCAGGCCGGTTCGAGGTGCAACCAATGGCGCCTGGCTAAAACGATTTAATGCACAAAATAAGATTGACAACGTAGAACTAACAGTGTCAAACTATCGTTCTCAATCCAACAAGAGATGGCCACAGAGCTGTCAGGAACGGGAGTGTAGTGTGCGCGGTAAGAATGAGTTTCAAGAAAGCGAAAATAACGAACAGGGCGGGGGAGCGGCAGTGGATCAGCAAGAATGTCAACAAGAACTAGCCAGACTGATGCCGGCCGGACCCTCCGCGATCG
>DATBCN010000219.1:0-1536 GCA_036270475.1 Candidatus Angelobacter sp.
CTGCGCCGGATCGGCAGGAGTGGAAAACAGCTTGAGGATGCGCAACGCGGAATCGTGCAACCAGACACAATCGGTGAAGGTGCCGCCGCTATCAATGGCGATTCTGAGTGGGGTGCGCGCAGACATGAAATGATGGCTAGTGAGACTCGCGATTTTAACACGCAGGGACGCTAAAGCTTTTTGCCCATGAGCAGTCCGTCAATCGAATCCAGATAGTAGCGCGGCAGGACTTTCAGCACCGAATATGCATGCTTCTTATAAAACCTGAGCGCAGGCTCGTTGTCGACCGCGACTTCCAAGGAAACGTAATCACAGCCGGCGTCTTGCAAGCCGGCTTCAACCGAAGACATCAGCAAAGTTCCCAGGCCGCTGTTCTGCGCCTGGGGCGCAACATCAATGGTAATGATCTTACCGGCAGAGCGCGACGAACGCCGCGAGCGATATGTGTCCGCAACGATGAAACCCATGATCTCTTCATTCTGCACGCCGGCATTTTGTAAGCCAACATTTTGCACGCCGACCAGCGAGATCGATGTGGGGATACTCAGAAAGTAGCTCAGCTCTTCCTCCGAATAGGCGATGCCGGCAACAAAGCATGCCTGGTCAATCTCCAGAAGCCGGGAGAAATCAGAGAGCTGATATGGGCGCACGCGAAGCACTGAAAACATTTTACTAAGCTGCGATCAAACCCTGAAACACGGAGGAAAGGAGGCAGCGGAGGATTGAGGAAAGTTTTGAACGCTCGTTCTTCCACCATTTTTGAATTACAGATTTCCGGCACTGTCTTCCTCCGATTCATTTCCTCCGTTCCTCTATGTTTCAAGGATTTGCTTTTTGTGTTCAAGGTTTTGCTTTCAGTCGGCGGCATGAATATCAAATCGCCTTGCGCGTCTTCTTGCGGCAATCCTCGCAGATGCCATAAATCTGGAAGTTATGGCGCGTGGCGTCAAAGTGATACTTGCGTCCAATCTCCTCTTCCAGCTTGTTTACTTCAGGAGAGAAAAACTCTACTGACGCGTCGCATTCCGTACAGACCATGTGATGGTGATTGCGGCGGTTGAACTGGTGCTCATAACGCGCCATGCCGTCAGGAAAAGGTACGGCGCTGGCCAGGCCGCACTCCGCCAGCAGCTTCAGCGTCCGATAGACGGTGGTAAAACCGATCTTCGCATCCTTCTTTCTTACCAGCCGGAACAATTCGTCAGTCGAGAGATGGTCGCGTGTCTCCAAAAACGTTCGCAATATCGTGTCCCGCTGGTCCGTATGCTTTAGTCCCACGCGTTTCAGGTGTTTGTAGAAAATATCCTGCGCCTCGCGCATGGATTCCCGCGAGGGCGGCGCATGATCGTCAATCCGTCTTTGCAGCATGTTGGGTAACTGGCCTCAGCGGGCTTAAATGAAAATGAATTTCATTTTCATTATACGCAAATTCCGCCATTTCCCAACCTGGGATTCCCACATAAAAGCCGCGTCCAACAACATTGCCGCCATCCGGCCCTTCCACTAAAATCATGGCCTCATGGCCACCACCACTGT
>DATBCN010000220.1:0-1815 GCA_036270475.1 Candidatus Angelobacter sp.
AAATCCAGATAGGGACGTGGAATACCCGGTAGTAGTTTTTATTTTTCTCACGTTCAACGACTTTTTTCATGAATGGTTGCGGCCTGGCTGGAATTTTAATACGCAGGAGCTTTAACCACAAAGGACACGAAGGAAAATCCCGTGGAGTAAGTGGCTGATGCGGCGCACAAGGAGGCAAGTCCGCTGTGGCGGGCAAATTATTTATCGCGCACTCGCCATTTTTTCCAGCTTCACGTTTTTTGCCATTTCGCGGAAAGCCTCAACGATCAATTCAGGCTGGTCCAGATGGACCCAATGCGCGCTGTTGGCGGCAACAAGATGCCGCCCATGCAAAGATCGGGCCGCGATGGCTTTGTGCTCCGCCATGCGCACCCGCGGCTGGTGCGCGCCGGAAATCACAGTCACCGGAATGTGCGCGGGAATATCGCAGGCAGCGGCCTCGGCGGCGCAAACGGGCAGAGTTTGAATATACCGCGCCATGGTCCAGAAAAACCTGGCGTTGCTCCAGCGTTCGCGAACCAGGCGTACGGTTTCCGGCGGCAATTTGGCCAGCTCACCCAGAATGCGGTGTCCCGTCTCACTGGCTTTCGCGCCGAATGCGTCCAGAATCCGCCGTGGAAGAGTGGTATTGCCGCGCTCCAGAAGCCACAGGCAAAAACGCACCACCCCTAGCGATCCCAGCACTGCCCCGGCGCGTGAAAACCAGACGCCGCAGCGAAGTTGCCAGAGTTGAAAACGATTTGGCTTGGTCCATTCTTCCGGCGTGAGCGGATCAATCAGGAGAATGCCGGCCAGTTCATCGGGAAAGCGGCCAGCGTAAACGCGCAGGATGTAAGCAGCGTAAGAGTGGCCGGCCAGCACGTACGGTTTAGGCACGTCGAGAGCAGTCACCAGTTCATGCAGATCGCCGCTCATGCGCTGGAGCGTGCATTCTTGGCCGCGCAATGGGCTCCAGCCGTAGCCAGGGCGATCGTAGCCATACGTAACAGCAACCTCTGCCAGCTTCGGCTGCAAGATCGACCAGTTAAGCGTGGAAGCAGCAATGCCGGCTTCCATGACCAGGGCAGGACCGCCATTGCCCATTTGCAGTACGTGCATGGGGCCGCGCGGCGTGGCCACGATCTTGCCCGGAGGCGGAAACTTACGGGCATCAAGCCGCGCGCAAAGAAGCTGCAGCAACGCCTGCAACAACAACACTCCGGCAACGACGATAGAAAGCGTGATAAACACAGAAGCAGTTTCCGCCCTTGCCCTATGCTAATCGAAAAGGAAGAAGGCGCAATCTTCGCTTCAATCAAAAAACTCCGCCTCTATTTCACCGTAGCTGCTCCGGCCTGGGCGCACCGGCCATCGTTTTCACTGGTATCGCCGGAGACGCCAATCGCGCCCACGATCTTGCCTTCGGCAAGCAGAGGAAGGCCACCTTCCACGGCCACAGCGCCCTCCAATTCCATCACGCGCAGACCGGCGCCGCCGCTGGCCAGCGCATCCTGAAAGGCCCGGGTCGGCCGCTTGAACAAAGCCGCTGAGCGGGCCTTGGCCACGGCAACATTGGCGCTGCCCAACTGTGTGTTGTCCATCTTCTCGTAGTAGATCAGCGTGCCATTCGGATCAACCACGGCAACCGCCATGGTCCATTTGTTTTTGGCGGCTTCCGCCAATGCCGCCGCGGCCGCTCTTTTTGCGTCGTCCACGCTGATGGCTTGTCCGTAAGGGTTGGGCAACATTTTGGGGCCTCCATTCCATGCGCAGGAGCGCGGAATGGCGAGTCTAAGATGCCGCGCGCAACCCCGTCAAATCGTCAAGCAACAGAGC
>DATBCN010000221.1:0-1817 GCA_036270475.1 Candidatus Angelobacter sp.
CACCGTGCGCTCCAGGCATTGCCAATCGCCAATGGCCAGCGCCACCAGATAAGTGGACATTTTGGGCGAAGTGGAAAACGTGAGTTTGTGCCGCGATTGTCCTGCAACCGGCTCGTCCTTGACGATGCGCCCGTTGGAAATCGCGGTATCGCCCTGGTCCACGATGACGGAAAGATCGAATGTTGCCTTGAAGCCGGGCTCGTCAAATCCGGGAAACATCATGCGCGCATACGTGCCTTCAAATTGTGTGACGGCATATTGCCGCCGCGATGATTTACTGAGATAGAGTCCGCGCAAGCCGGCGGTGAGCTTGCCCGTATATTTGAGATGCAAACCAACAATGCCGGCTGGCACCGTCTTGGCAAATGTAAGCTTCGCCATTTCAGCAGGCAGGTCATAGGTGATCTGCGCGGACAGAGTGGGCATATCAAGTCCCGTGATCGCTTCCGCCAGGCCAATTTCCAGCCCCAGCGAGTTCAGCGCAATTTCACGCGTGGGCTGCTGTAGCCGGACGGTGATCGTCTCTTCACCGGAAAATTTCTGCCCGTTGATGTCAGGATCAAGCGACAACTTGTAATGGCTGGGAACAACGGCCTTAGGGAGGCGCTGCGCGTGCAGGCCGGTGGAACAAATTGCCAACAATATGGCGAAATACATGGACCTTACGCGGAAAGAAGGAAGAACCAGCATGAATCAATCGCCCTCGGGAGCGGCTATCATACAACACCCCTCGCGCAGCATAATGCAGGGCGCGCTGGGACGAAATAACCTCCTGGGAGGGACTATTTCATCATCGCTTTTTGGATTGCCTGCACCGCGTTGGCAATCTGTTTGCGCTCCGCGTCACTGAGCCGGGAAAGATGTTTGGCCAGGAACTTGACGCGCCGTTTTCTCCCCAGCCAAAGAATTGCCGCGCCTTTTTCCGTGGCTTCAATCACAACGGCACGGCGGTCCTGCTCATTGGCGCGGCGGCGGACCAACGCTTCCGCTTCCAGGGCGTCAACTATGCGGCTCATAGTGGGCGGACGCACCTGCTCGGCGCGGGCCAGACCGTTCAGTGAAATGTGGCCGCCGAAAACCAGCACGGAAAGCGCGGAAAGCCGCGCTGGAGCAATGCCGGTGGCCGCATCCTGCACGCGCACCTGACGCAGCAGATTGATGGCCGTGCTGTGCAGCCTGTCAGCCAATTCTTCCGCTTTGTTCATTTTACCCATAGGTCCAGCTTGGCTCGATTCGATTTATTCATTAGCTAGGCTAACTATTTGCTTGACACGCCCCGTCCGCGGCGTTTTAATTAGCCTTGCTAACTATAGCAGATATAAAATACAGACGAGTGAGAAGGAGAAAGATATGGCGGAAACATTGCAGATCTCGCGTATTGCGGCCATTATGCTTGGCGTGCGCGATCTGGCCCAGGCGGTGGCGTTTTATAAAGACAAACTTGGTCTGAAATTAATCATGCAGGAGCCTGCTTTGGCGCTGTTGCAGTGCGGCACCGTGATGGTCGGCCTGAGTCCGCGGCACGTGAACGCAGCGCAACCCATTGTGGGCGCAACCGAAGTTTCCTTTGGCGTGGACAATCTGCGCGCCATGCATAAAGCGCTCGGCGAGAAAGGCGTTGCTTTCCCGGGCGAGCCGCGCCAGATTACGCCCACGGATTGGGCAGTCCACTTCAGAGACGTAGACGGGCACTTGCTTTCACTCTTTGGCCCTGAAGGCAAGGCGTGAACTTTTAGCGATGAAGAAATTTACGGCGGACATCCGGCCAGAACTCATGCAGCAGGTTCTCGCCCGCATCGCGCAGCAGGGTAAAGCTG
>DATBCN010000222.1:0-5504 GCA_036270475.1 Candidatus Angelobacter sp.
GCAGCTTCATCCGCGATCCGATGCCATAAGGTCCGCCAAACCATCCTGTATTCACCAGCCAGCACTGTGAGCCATGCTCCTGCATTCGCCGTCCCAGCATCTCCGCATAGACTTTGGGCCGCAGCGGCAGAAAAGGCGAACCAAAACACGTGGAGAAATTCGGCTGCGGTTCTTTCACTCCTGCTTCCGTGCCCGCAACCTTGGCGGTATAGCCGGAAAGAAAGTGATACATGGCCTGGTCCGTGCTCAGCTTGGAAATCGGAGGCAGCACGCCAAACGCATCAGCAGTAAGAAAAATAATGTTCTTGGGATGTCCGCCCATTCCCGGGATCACGGCGCCATCAATAAAATCCACTGGATAGGCGCAGCGTGTGTTTTCCGTGCGGCTGTCGTCGTTGTAATCCGGTACATGCGTCTCTTTGTCCAGCGTCACGTTTTCCAGCACGGAACCAAAACGTATGGCGTTCCAAATCTGCGGCTCGTTTTCTTTGGAGAGCTTGATGCACTTGGCATAACAGCCGCCCTCAAAGTTAAAGATGCCGGTGGCGCTCCAGCCGTGTTCATCGTCGCCAATCAGCAGGCGCTGGGGATCAGCGGAAAGCGTGGTCTTGCCGGTGCCGGAAAGCCCAAAGAAAAGCGCTGTCTCGCCATTCTTGCCGACATTGGATGAGCAGTGCATGGGGAAAACATTGTTTTGCGGCAGCAGGAAATTCATCACGCCGAAGATGGATTTCTTCATCTCCCCGGCATATTTTGTTCCGCCAATCAGCACGATCTTGCGGGTAAAGTTCACAATAATGAACGCTTCCGTGCGCGTGCCGTCTCTTTGCGGATCGGCCTGGAATTCCGGCGCGGAGACAATCGTAAATTCAGCGCGATGCGTCTTTAGCTCTTCATCTGTCGGTCGCACAAATAGCGCGCGAACAAAAAGATTATGCCAGGCATATTCATTGATGACGCGGATCGGCAACCGGTATTTCGAATCGGCGCCGGCAAATAAGTCCTGGACAAACAGCTCCTTGCCGGCCAGCGACGCCAGCACACGCTCAAACAACGCGTCAAACTTTTCCGGATCAAACGCCAGGTTTACATCGCCCCAGTTCACCAGCTCGGCGGTGGCCGCGTCTTTCACTGTAAATTTGTCCTTGGGGCTCCGGCCGGTATATTTGCCGGTATAAGCCGCCAGTGCGCCATTGTCCGCCAGCAACCCCTCACTGCGGCGCACGGCGTGCTCCACAAGAACACCGGAATGCAGGTTGCGATGCACCTTATTGTTCTTGAGAAGTGTTTCCAGAATTGAAGACGAATCAACGGCGGGCAGAGTTTGTGACATGGCGGAAAAAGATCTCCTGTTCCTGTTGGCGACGAGAGCACGGGCTGGTCGCAAGCAGCGGGTTTTGGCGTGCGTGGCGGCGCTAGGCCGTCTTAATCATTGCGTCCTGTGGCGCGCCAACTTCCTTCAGGACGGCATTCAAGTGTCCGAGCGATTCATCCACCGTCAGCGTGTACATCTCCCGTCCGTGTTCATACGTTCCGGACTCAATCGCCGTCTTCAAAAAATGCCCGGCAGTCTGGATCGCCAGCGGATCGGTAATAGTCCGGCCGGTGCGCTCCTTGTATTCAACCCATGTTGGATGCGGCAAAGCAATCCATACCGGACGCCCGCTGGCTAAAAACTTTATGTCAATAGCATCAGCGTGCCGCGTGGCTATGGCCACGATCAGGGCTTGGTAAATACAGTGGAGCTTTTGTCCGGTCCAGCGGTCGGTAGCGTGAAAATCCTCGTACATGTGTCTTAAAAATATAGCGGAAGCCACGCCAGATCAGCAATGCTAAGCCTGATACTGCCCTTGGCGTACGCCCGTAATCACAGTCTATTCATAAAGTTATGACGTTTTCTGGAATCCCGGCTCTGAGCTTATTGAAGGGGAGGAGACCCTATTGCCGCGCAGCTTTTCACGCTTGTAGACGTCTTCCTCGCCATCCGCGCTTCCCCTCTTCCGGGTCGAAAATTCACTCAAGACTTGGGACTTCTTTTTGTGACGCATTTCCCGGACGCACTACCCGAAAATCCTCTGCCCCCTATAATCTTTTTTACCGAGCATAGCTCCCCCGCTGCGCCCGGATGAAAAGCTGCGCTCGGGGATAAAAAATGAACACCATGCAGGCAGTTTGGATCTCGACCTTTGGCGGCCCGGAAGGGCTGGAAATCCGCGCCGTGGACAAACCTGCCATCCATAGCGATCAGGTCCTCGTCCGCGTCCGCGCGTCGTCACTCAATCGCGCCGATCTTCTGCAGCGGCAGGGCAAATATCCTCCTCCGCCCGGATTCCCTGCGGAAATTCCCGGCATGGAATTTGCCGGCGAAATCGCCGAGGCCGATTCTTCCGTCCGTCGATGGAAGCCGGGCCAGCGCGTCTTTGGGCTGATCGGCGGCGGCGCGCATGCTGAATATGTTGTGACCCATGAACAGTTGCTCACGGAAATTCCCGCCAACCTGGATTTCACCCAGGCCGCAGCCGTGCCGGAGGTATTCATCACCGCGCATGACGCCCTCTGGACACAGGCCAATCTCCGCCCCGGAGAAACCGTGCTGATCCACGCCGTGGGCAGCGGCGTTGGCCTTGCCGCCGTACAACTTGCGCGCGCCATTCAGGCCGCACCTTATGGCACATCACGCACCGCGGACAAGATCGAGCAGGCAAAGCCGCTGGGACTGGAAGCCGGCTTGCTTGTGCGAGATAACGCCGTGCGCGGCAACTTTGAAGAACTTCAGGCAGCCGCGGAAAAATGGACTGCCGGAAAAGGCATCAACGTCTTGCTGGATCTAGTCGGCGGCCCATACGTCAAGGCCAGCCAGAAACTCATGCCCCACCATGGCCGCATGATTCTGGTGGGCACCGTGGCCGGCGGCAGTTACGAACTGGACGCTCGTTACGTGATGAGCAAGCGCCTGCAGATTCGCGGCACTGTCCTGCGCGCCCGCTCGCTTGAAGAAAAAATCGCCGCCACGCGCCTGTTTGCCGCTGAAGTGGTTCCTCTGCTGGCAGGTGGAGTCCTGCGTCCCAACGTCGACAGCGTTTTCCCGCTTTCCCAAATTGGAAAAGCACATGAACGCCTCGAATCAAACGCCACGTTTGGGAAAGTTGTTGTGGTAATGGAGTAGACCGTTCACGAAAATATGGCGAGTTTGCCCACGGCAGGGTAAACTCATGGACGCCATGACGCCTCCGCCTTACTCCGGCCGCCCACGCTACAAGGTAGTATTTGGAAAAGACGCCCAGGACCTGGAAGGCAAGCTGAACGATCCTGTTTTCACTCCCGCTGGATACACCGTCACACATCTTGCATTCAACTCAGCCAGGGCGGAATACCTTGTGATTCTTGAGGACGATCGGAACGATCAGCGCTGATCCCGGCCCGCGCGCGTGGTTTTTCGCGAGCTGGCGTTGAAAGAAGTGCGGGGCGGGTGGAATGGCCCTTGATCGCTCATCCGTAAATCAAATATCCACTATCTTTACGGACTTCTGCTGCTATAACACTCTTGATTGAAGTTCCTCGACACATCTTCCGTCCGTGATCCCGGCCTGGACCTAATGCGTTCCATCGCCATCCTTTGGGTCATGCTGTGGCATATCCATTGGGCGCTTCAGCCCGGCATGCTGACCGGCATCGCCAACTATGGCTGGATGGGCGTGGATGTCTTCTTTGTCCTGAGTGGATACCTGATCGGCTCGCAACTGCTTCGGCCCTATCTGCGCAATGGCCGCCCTTCACTCGGCGAGTTCTATTTGCGCCGTGCCTTCCGCGTGCTTCCGGCTTATCTGACGGTGTTGCTTTTATATTTCGCCGTCCCTGGCTTTCCTGAAGCTCCGGGCATTTCGCCGGCCTGGCAGTTTCTTACCTTCACGGAAAACTTCCGTATTGATTACGCCCATGACCAGGCGTTTTCTCACGTCTGGTCACTCTGCGTGGAAGAGCATTTTTATCTGGTGCTGCCGCTCCTGATCCTGTTCCTGATGCGCAAGCCCAGCTTTGCCAAAGCGCTCAGCGTTATCTTGGGAATCCTGGCTTTCGGAATTGTCATTCGCTGCTGGATCTATCTTCATCAACTTCAGCCCCTGCTGAATGCCGATGATGATCTGTTCTCCCTGGGGTACATTGAAAAGATTTACTTTCCCACGCACACCCGGCTGGATGGCCTGCTCGTGGGCGTGACTCTGGCCACAATCAAGGCCTTCCGCCCGCTCTGGTGGCAGCGCGCCCTGTCCCATGGATACGCAACGCTTATGGCCGGACTGGGCTTCTGCGCCTTGGCCATGTGGCTGTTTCGTGAGCGCATGGCATTTCCGGCAGCGCTCGCCGGCTTTCCTCTTATGGCCCTTGGATTGGGGCTGCTGCTGGTCTCGTGCGTCGCTCGTCCAGTCCTCTCTCCAGGGTGCGCGGATTTGGCGTGATCGCCGCTCTGGCTTACAGTCTTTATCTCACACACAAAGAAATCGTCCATCTGGACCGCATCTTTTTCCCGAGCTATGTGGGTTCGGGCAAATGGTTGGCTCTCCTGATCTACTTCGCTTCCAGCATCATCGTGGCAACAGCCCTTTATCTGGCCGTGGAGCGGCCGTTCCTGCGCTTGCGAGAAAAACTTCCCTCGCGCAAGGCTCCACTCGTTGAGGGCGCAACGGCAGGATAGCTAGACCCTGTACAACAATCTCTGCGGGCAACATACATTTGCCAGCCCAGCTATCTTCCTGTAAAATTTATCTTTAACCACAAGACACTGAAGCCCCAAAGCCCTTCTGCGTCAAGATATCTGGAGTCATCGTTATGGCACAAGTTTGCGACATCTGCGGCAAAGGCCCGCAATTTGGAAACAAAATCAGCCACGCTCACAACGTGAGCCGCCGCCGCTGGAACGTGAATTTGCGGCCCGTGCGCGCCCGCGTGAACGGCGCCAACAAGCGCGTGCGCGTCTGCACCACCTGCCTGAAGTCCGGCAAGATCGTGAAAGCCTCCTAACCGCGACCCGTCGCACTAAGGAAGCCATTAAATTAAAAATGCCTCCCGCCGAAAATCGGGAGGCTTTTATCGTGTGGAGATCATCAGAGTCTTGCGAATTTTCTCCGTGCCGGGGCCGAGAAGCTAAGCCTGCCAGAAGCTAAGCCTAGATGTGCATCGGCTGAGTGCTGAATGCTAACCGCTGAGTGCTTGTTCAGAACCGCAGCACGATTCCGCCGCCGGCCAGCACATTGTGGTGCTTCAATCCACCCGCTGATCCGCTCACCACGCTGCCAATGCCAAAGTTAGGATCGCCGGTAACAAAGTCGCGCACCTCGGCACGGAAGCCAAGTATCGGCAATCCAGACTTGAAATCGAGTCCGCCGCCATACTGCACCGCCGCCTTGCTCGATGTTGTGCCCGAATCCAGCGAATAACGCGCCCATCCGCCGCCAAGACTTACCCAGGGCGCGATCGGCGACACGGGAAGCAGTTTCAGCTTCAGG
>DATBCN010000223.1:0-9749 GCA_036270475.1 Candidatus Angelobacter sp.
CGGCGCCTTTGCTGCTGGCTCATTCGCAAATTCCTAATATGGCATTGTCTTTTGGATAGTTGACATATACTCACGCGCAGATGATCACATCCCACTTGACAATGTTTTGCTGCGCTGTGAGGGCTTTTTTGACAAATGCAACAATCCGTTGAATCTCCGAACTCTGTGACTATCACCGCCCACCCTGCTGCAGACAACAACCTCTTTGAGCAAGAATCCGCATGGCACAACAAGGTTGCGGAGCGCGCCTTTGCCTATTTCCAGGACCGCGGGTCGATAGATGGATATGATTGGGCCGATTGGGCAGCAGCCGAAAGCGAGTTCCTGAAACCAATTGTCCTGGAGGTGAGTGAATCCCCAGACCGCTACATCGTCAGCGCCGAGGCCCCGGGATTTCGCGCGAAGGACTTGGAAATCCAATTGGACGGAACACGAATGCTCATTCATGGGATTCGGGCGGCTGACGAAAGTAAAAACGACGGTTCCACTTCCAGCGAGCTTGCATCCCGACCAATCTATCGCTTCATCGACTTCTCTGCTCCAATAATGGCCGAGGGCTGCCATGCAGAAGTAGAAGACGGAATTCTTACATTAACACTCGCTAAATCCGGAGAACAGCACGACGCGCCCGCTGGTTCGGATTAAGAATTCGGTTGCATCGGGGTCTCAGTCCGCATCATCTCGCGCCACTTGTGCTGCGGCTGCCTATATTCATTTCACCAATTTTGCCTGTCGTCTCGGCGCGCATCGCAAATGTGATCGCCCCGGCGCGTCCCATTCAATGACCATTGTGAAATGGGAGGTCGCGGCCTCAATGAAAAGAGTATTCATCAGCGTGCCACAGGGTAATCGATTGCGGCGAGTGGTCCATTTCATATTGGCAGCCTTCGTTACGAGTATTCTGGTCGCTGCCCCTATTAGCGCCCAGACTCGCACACCGTTAGGCAATGTCTCCTCGGTAAAATTTGGAAACGGTGTTGAACTAAAGTCCGGTGCAGGGGCCGTCCGAATCACGCCAGTGGATGACAGCACTGTTCGAATCTGGATTTCCCCAGATGGCGCATTTGCGAAAGACGAATCATGGGCGGTGGTGCCGAATAGCCGCCAGGCAAAGGTAGAAATAGCTGACACAGCCGAGTCAGTAACGGTCAGCACCAGCCGCTTTCGTACGCGGATTGACAAGCACCCGCTGCGCATTCTTTTCACTGACCTGGCCGGGCGCATCATCAATGAAGATGATCCGGCGCGGCCCGCGGCATGGACGGGACAGGCATTTCAGATGTGGAAACGAATGCCGGCCGACGAACACTATGTGGGCCTGGGAGACAAGGCCGGGCCTGTTGACCATCGCAACCACGCATACACCATGTGGAATACCGATTCATTCGGATGGCAGGAAGGGAGTGATCCGCTTTATAAAGACATTCCTTTTTTCATGGGCCTGCGCGGCGGCGATGCCTATGGCATTTTCTTCGACAACACCTGGCGCACGAATTTCAATTTCGGCAAAGACGTGCCGGGGTCGTATTCCTTTGGCAGCGAAGGTGGCGAGCTGAAATATTATTTCTTCTATGGGCCGGAACCGAAGAAGGTCATTGAAGAATACACTGACCTCACCGGCAAGCCGCCTCTCTGGCCGCTTTGGACTTTTGGTTATCAGCAGAGCCGCGCCAGCTATCCGACAGAAGCCAAGGTACGGGAGATAGCGCAGACCTTTCGTGATAAAAAAATTCCGTTGGATGTCATCTTCCTTGATGTCGATTACCAGTTGAACTATCGTCCTTTTACATTCGATCCTAAAAAATTTCCTGGTTTCGTGAAGATGATCAGCGACCTGCGCGCGCAGGGCACGCGGGTAGTTGCCATCACCGACCTTCATCTCGCCCGGCTGCCCGGCTACGCTCCTTATGATTCCGGCATTGCCGGCGAGCACTTTGTCCAACGCCCAGACGGGTCACTCTATGTTGGCGACGCGTGGCCCGGAGACAGCGTCATCCCGGACTTTACCCGCGCGCGCACCCGTGAGTGGTGGGGGACGCTTTACAAGGACTTCGTCGCGGATGGTATCTCTGGCTTCTGGAATGACATGAATGAGCCGGCCCTTTTCAATCCCGCCAAGGACGACGCCTTTTCCCTGAACAGGACCATGCCGTCAGAAAATCTGCACCGCCTAGATGACGGCCGCATCGCCACGCATCGCGAGATACACAACACTTTCGGCGTGTTGAACGGACGCGCAACCTATGAAGGTCTGCGCCGATTGCGCCCTGACGAGCGCCCTTTTGTGCTCGCCCGCTCCACCTATGCCGGCGGCCAGCGCTTCTTTATTTCCTGGACCGGTGACACCACCAGTTCCTGGAAGCATATGCAACTGAGCGTGCCCACTCTTTTGGGCCTGGGACTCTCCGGCTTCCCGTTTATTGGCGATGACATCAGCGGCTTCTGGGGTTATCCCAGCCCTGAGTTGATCACGCGCTGGATGGAACTTGGGGCCTTCAATCCTTTTTACCGCAACCATTCGGCATCTCCGCCTCCACAGCAGGACGCTAATCCAACCCCCGGACAAAGCGTGCCCCCGCCTCCCCCTTTCCGCGAACCGTGGGTCGATGGCCCGGAGCATGAGAGGATCCGCAGGAAATATATTGAGCTCCGTTACCGCCTGCTTCCTTATATCTATACCGCTGCGGAAGAAACGTCCCGCACTGGATTGCCTCTGATGCGGGCTCTATTCCTCGAATATCCCAAAGTCCCATTCGCCATCAGCGGCGATCTCGACGAATTTTTGTTTGGCCGGGACCTGCTGATTGCTCCCAGACTCCATGAAGAATCCGAGTCCTATACGGTCACTCTGCCTACGCCGGAGTGGTTCGACTATTGGACAGGCAGGCGACTCGACGGCAGCAAGCCGTTCAATGTGAAACCTGACCTCGGCACAATTCCTGTCTATGTGCGCCCGGGCGCCATCATCCCGCAACAACCGGTGGTGCAGAGCACTGACGAAGTGCCGCAAGGGCCTCTGGAACTGCGCGTCTATCCCGGCCCGGATTGCAGCGGGAACCTTTATATGGACGACGGCCATACATTTGCCTACCTGCAGGGTGTGTACTCGCGCCGCCAATTTTCCTGTACTGCTCAGAATGGCGCCTTGACCATCACGATTGGCGCGGAAGAAGGAACATACCAGCCCTGGTTTAAGGATTTTCAGCTCCGCATCTTCGGGGTTGAGCATTCTCCCGCAACCGTAGCGGTGGACAATAACAACATCGCAAACTGGAACTATGATGCCACGGCACAGACCCTGACTTTCATTATGACTGCCATGCGAACTGCGGAATCCATTACAGTGCGGCAGTGAGTAAAGAGCTATCGTTAAGAACGAAAACGCTCTGACTCAAAAAGCAACTGGCCCGCCAAGGCGGGCCAGTTGTTCCAAAGCGCGAACGTTTACTTAATCGGAGTGCAATCTACCGCCGGCGGTGCAGCGGCGCCCACCGGAGTGTTCAGTGAAGGTGTACGGTCAAAGTCAAACAGGTCTTCGAGAGTGTTGGCATGCAAGTCGCGCAGCGTCAGGTGCGGCCGCGCGGCATTCTGCCGATCGTCATCGTCGTCTTCATCGCGACCGTTGCCAGCCGCCGGGACCATGAATGCTTTCTCAATGAACGCCAGGATTGACGTGTGGTCGCCCGTGGTGTGCGAGACATAGTGCTGTTTGGAGAAGGGCGAAATCGCCAGGAACGGCACGCGGAATCCCAACTGATCAAAGTTGGCGCACTCCGGCGGGAATGGTCCGGTTAGATTGGCGCCAAGCGCCGGGCAGAGTCCAACCGCCTGGCTCTTGCTGATGCTGCACTGCGCGCCTCCACCGGGTTGCAAGCTGGCGGGCGGGTTGGAAAGATCGGAGCACTGGCCGGGGCTGATGCCGTCAGGGTTCGGGCTGTGTCCCTGCCGCGCGCGCGGCGGGGCAACGTGGTCATACGATCCACCGTGCTCGTCATAGGTAATAAAGATGACGGAGTCCTTCCAGAACGGGCCGTTGCGGAGTGCATTCACAACCTGCGCCACAAACGCCTGTCCGCGCTGAATGTCCGTGGGAGGATGTTCGTCATTTTCCGTTCGGAGGCCGCCGATCAGGCCGAAGTTCGGATCGACGAACGAAACCTCTGGCAGCGTGCCCACGCCGGGTACGCCGGCTGCCTGGGCAAGGAACAGCTTCAGTGGAAGGAAATGTGGATCAGGAGGAGCTACCAGCCCGATAGAGCGGAAAGTTCCGCCTTGCGGAAAATCAGAAAAGTAGTCGGCCCAACTGACGTTTTGTTTGTCCATCAGATCGAAGATGGTGCCGGTAATCGGCTTGTATCCAGTGGTCCCCGCCGGCGGCCCGATTTCTGAAGTGGTGAGATGGCCGAACGAGGTGGCCGCCAGGAGGTAAGAGCGGTTGGGGAACGTTGGCCCCAGCACCGGGCAAAAAAAACGATCACTAATGGCAAACTTCTGCGCCAGATCGTAATAAAAAGGAATCTCATTCTGGTTGTAGAAGCCCATGGTCTGATCGTCCGTGGGATTTTCCACGCCCTTGTCGATCTGCTCGGTGGCGTCATTCACGCGGACAAACCCATCGCTGAAGGTCTGGAACAGCGCTGAATTTGGTTTGAAGAAATTGGCTTCCTGGTGCGTGCTGCCCCAGCCATGGTCCAGATCGGGGGCCACGCAGCGGCGATTGTCATGGAAGGCGAAGACGGTGCTTCCGTCGTCGTCAAGGTTTGAGTTGCGGCAGGTGAAGTTGCCGGCTGCATCCACGCGGCAGCTCAGTCCGTCCACGCAGCGATTGTCGTTTTTGCGGCAGCCGCCGTCGCGGTCGTCATCGTCCCGTCCCGGCGAGTGATACGGGCTGTTGGGCGCATAAGCCAGCGCGCCAAAATAATTATCGAATGAATGGTTTTCCTGCATGATGACGATGACGTGTTTGACTTTGTGTATGTTCCCTTCGGCCCGTGCCGGCTGGACTGCAATCGAGGCCAGCGCCAGCGGTAAAGCCAGTGCCGCACAGCGTATCCATGACAATCGCATAAGGCGTTCTCCTTTTTTCGTGCGCGGTAAGCAAGCTATACGCATGCCGCCGGCGCATTGGATGCAACCGCCGAATTACACAGGAGAAGCGCTAAAGTATGGTGAATGCTATGTGAAAATTGTGTTACTGCGCGCGAGCGGCAGAGACACTCGCCGCGGTATTTCGCCCGCGAACACAGCAGCGGAGATCTATTGCATCAGGGTTGAGGCATTTTGAGAACAGAACGGGCCAGCCGACCAGCCGTCCGCGCAAATCTTTTCACAACCGGGCGTTTTGGCTTTAATCGTCTCCCTGCGCCGGCAGCGGTGGTGAGGCAGGCGCAATCGCCGCCTTCTTCTGCGAAAGTCTTTCCACCGTCACAAACAATACGGGAATAATGAATATGGCGATCAATGTGGCCGCCAGCATTCCTCCAATTACGGTGGTGCCCATGATTTGCCGCGCCACTGATCCTGCGCCGCTCGCCGTCCAGAGTGGCACGCAGCCAAGGACGAACGCGAATGAAGTCATCAGGATAGGACGTAGGCGCAACCTTGCCCCGGCAAGCGCGGCTTCCACCAGCGGCTGCCCGCCCTCATATGCCTCCTTGGCGAACTCAACAATCAGGATGGCGTTCTTAGCCGCCAGGCCAATCAGCATCACCAGTCCGATCTGTGAGTACACGTCGGTTTCAATCTGGACCATGTAAGGCGGCAGGAAGAAGCCAAGCACAAAACGGCGCAGCCATAGCACCATGAAAGCGCCAAACACCGCCACCGGCGTGCTCAATAAAACGCTGAAAGGCAATGACCAGCTTTCATACAGCGCGGCCAGAATCAAAAACACCACCAGAAGTGAAAAGCCAAAAATAATGGATGGCGGCACGCCTTCCTGGGCCTTCTTCTCCTGGAACGATATGCCCTGGTAGTCATATCCCATTTCCGGGGGCATGGTCTCCGCAAACACCTTTTCCAGCGTCGCCGTGGCCTGCCCTGAGCTGTAGCCGGGCGCGGCGGCGCCGATGATCTGCGCCGACCGGTAGAGGTTGTAGCGCATGGTGAATTCGGGGCCGAAGCGCGGCTCAAATCTGGTCAATGCGGAAAGCGGCACCATCTCACCGCGATTATTGCGTACGTAAAATTGGCCGACATTCTCCGCGCGGTTGCGGTATTCGCCTTCAGCCTCAACATAGACCTGCCACTGCCGGCCGAACTGGTTGAAGTAGTTGATGAATGAGCCGCCCATGAATGCCTGAATCGTCCGGTAAACGTCCTTGATGTCAACGCCCTGCTTAAGCGCCTTGTCGCGGTCAACGGTGATAAACTGCTGCGGCACGCTGGGCAGAAAAGTTGTGTTCACCGTGGCAAGTTCCGGACGCTTCCGCGCCGCGGCCAGAAACTTGTTCAGGTTGGTGGCCAGAAATTGCACGTCCTTGCCGGAGCGGTCCTCCAGCACAAAAGTAAATCCACCTGAGGTCCCCACGCCGGGAATCGCCGGAGGAGAAAATGAGAACGCAACGCCCTGCGGCAGTCCCGCAAGCTTTCGATTGATGCTCTGCCGTATGAACTGATATTGCTCTTCCCGTTTTTGCCGGTCTTTCCAATCCTTTAACGTAACAAAAAAGAAGGCGTTGTAGCTGGACCGGGTAAGGCTCAGCAGGCTGAACCCGATCACACTGGCCGTGGATTTAACGCCGGGAGTCTTGGCCAGCATGTCTTCTATTTCAGCGGCGGTGGCCTCAGTCCTCTGCAGCGATGAAGCGCTGGGAAGCTGCAAATTCAGGTACATGTAACCCTGGTCTTCATCGGGCAGAAAGCTTGAGGGCAGCCGGGTGCTGAAGAGGCCGGCAAGCCCACCGCAAACCACCAGCACCAGAAACGCAATCGCGCTTTTGCGGACCAGCGCGCCGGCAACCCATACATAACCATTCGTCGCCCGCGCGAAGATGCGGTTGAACCAGTTGAAGAACCTGCGGAGAAGACCATTGCTTTCTTTCTTGGGCCGCAGAAGCAGGGCGGAAAGCGCGGGGCTCAGGGTTAGCGCGTTAAAGGCCGAAAGCACGACGGAGACCGCAATCGTTACCGCGAACTGTTGATACAGGCGGCCTGTAATTCCGGGGATGAATGCGGTAGGAATAAATACCGCGGAAAGCACCAGCGCGATACCCACGACCGGCCCGGAAATTTCCTCCATGGCCTTGAAGGTGGCTTCTTTGGGCGACATGCCTTCTTCAATATGGTGTTCCACTGCCTCAACCACCACAATGGCGTCATCCACAACCAGTCCGATGGCAAGCACCAGGCCAAACAATGAGAGCGTGTTGATGGAAAAACCAAAAACCGGGAAGAGAACAAAAGTCCCAACCAGGGAAACCGGCACCGCCAGCAGTGGAATCAGCGTGGCCCGCCAGCCTTGCAGAAAAATGTACACCACAATGATCACCAGAAGAATGGCGATCACCAGTGTGACAACTATCTCCCGGATGCCTTCTGACACGGCGAGCGTGGTGTCAAGCGCGATGTTGTAATCCACGCCCTGAGGCAGCCTTTGCTTCTCTTCGGCAAGAAGCCTTTTTACGCCTTCCGCCGCCTGCACGGCGTTCGATCCGGGCAATTGGTATACCGCCACGATTGCGCTGGGTTTTCCATCCAGATGGGAGACAACCGTGTAGTCCTGCGCACCCAGCTCAACCCGGGCCACGTCCTTGACGCGCACAATTCCGCCGTCAGCCGCGGCGCGGACCACAATCTGTTCAAATTCTTCCGGCGTAGTCAGCCGGCCCTGCGCGCGGACGGAGTATGTGTATTGCTGACCTTGGGGTACAGGCTCGCCGCCAATCTGTCCGGCGGGATTCACCGTATTTTGCGACTGGATGGCGTTCACAATGTCAGGCACGGTGATAGACAGTTTGGCCAACTGGTCGGGCCTTACCCATAGCCGCATTGCGTACCGTCCGGCGCCAAACACCTGCACGCTGCCGATTCCCGGAACACGTGAGAGTGGATCATTCAGGTTGATGTAAGCGTAATTCGCCAGAAACTTGGAATCATAGATGCCGCTGGGCGAGTAGAGACTGATCAGCATCAGCGGCGCGGTCAGCGTCTTTTGCACCGTAACGCCAAAGTTTGTCACTTCCACCGGAAGCTGCGATGCGGCCTGCGTCTCGCGTATTTGCGTCAGGATCAGGTCCGTATTGGGGTCGGTCTTTACGTCATAGTCAACAATCAGCCGGGTCTCGCCGGTGGATGAGTTGACCGAATACATGTAGTTCATGTTGTCCACGCCGCTCATCTGTTGCTCTATCGGCGTGGCTACGGACTGTTCAACGGTCTGGGCGTCAGCGCCCACATAGGTGGTTTGCACCTGCACTTCAGGCGGCGCGATGGCGGGAAACTGCGAAACAGGAAGGCTCACAATCGTGATGGCGCCAACAATCACCAGCAGGATCGAGATCACCATGGCCACGATGGGCCGGTTGATGAAAAACTTCGACATAACTAGCCTCCCACTTTGGGAGCGGCAGCGGACGCTATTTTCACCGGAGAGCCATCCCGCACTTTCAACAATCCTTCCACCACCACGCGTTCACCGGCCTGTAGCCCTTCATTGACGATCCACAATCCCCCAACTCGCTCGCCAACCTTGATGGGCCGAATTTTGACCTTGTTGTCATCGCCAACCACTGCGGCCTGATAGTTTCCCTGCAGCTCAATGACTGCCTTTTGCGGTACCAGCAGCGCGCCATCGTGCGACCTTACGGACGCGCGAATGCGTCCATATCCGCCGGGACGAAGAAGATTATTCGGGTTGGCAAACAAGCCGGCAATCCTGATGGCGCCGGTGGCCGGATTGATCTCACGGTCGGCAAAGTAGATCCTGCCTGTTTGCTCATACTCGTGGCCGTCAGAGAGTATCAGGTGCAGAGGGATGCGCCGGCGCTGTTCTTCCACGGTTGCTTCCGTGGGAAACCGGCGATGAAAATCCGTGAACTCCTGCTCACTCACGGTGAAATAGGCCTTGATCGGCTCAACTTGTGAGACGGATGTAAGGATTGAGGTAGGGCTGACCAGGTTCCCGATCTGCACTTGCGCGCTGCCGGCAATTCCATTGACCAGCGATGTGACCTTGGTCCACTCGACATTTAGTTCAGCCTGCTCCACGTTTGCCTGGGCGGCCTGCACCTGGGCCTGCGCGCCGAGCTTGGCCTGGATTTCCGTATCGAGTTGGCTTTGGGCAATTGCGCGCGCCTGGGCCAGGGGCGTATCGCGCTCCACATCCAGCTTGGCTTTGCCCAGTTGCGCCTCAGCCTGCGCAAGCTGCGCCTTTGCCTGGTCCAGCGCTGCCTTGAACAGGCGGGGATCAATCTCAAAGAGCACGTCTCCCTTGGCGACAACCGATCCTTCCCTGTAGTTCTGCCGGATGATGTAGCCGGAAACGTGCGGCTGTATCTGCGCGTTCACGAACCCATCCAGCGTGGCCACCCATTCGCTGTAGATGGGCGTGTCCTGTTGCAAAACCGTGGCCACTTCCACAACCTGGGGCGGGGGCGACGGGGCCGCCTTGCTGTTGCTGCTGCAGCCGGAAAGCAGCGCAAGAAAACCACCTGTTGCCAGCACGCTCAAGACCTTATGGCTTACCGATCCATGGCTTACCGATCCGATGAATGACATTTGCAACCTCCTCCAATTTCCCCCAAAAACGG
>DATBCN010000224.1:0-4495 GCA_036270475.1 Candidatus Angelobacter sp.
TCTGCAAAGGCGCCGTTTTTCATTGCCGGCCATGATTGCACTGGAAAACAACGGTGTGCCAAAAGAACCACGCCTCTCTCAATATTTTTCATTGCGTATTGTTTGCGTTTTTGTTTGGATAACCCAAGTCCCTCTCAAGGAGATACCAACCGTGAAACCTTACCGCTCTGTCATGCTGGCCATTTCGCTCATCATGCTGCTTGCCGCTTCTGCTGCATTTGCTTTTCAGGGCCCGCAACCCTTTTCTGCCGACTACGCCACCACATCCGCCAATGGTAATCTGAACATGATGGGGAGGGTGTATTTTTCTATGCCCCGGATGCGTATGGACGTAACCAACGCCGGCAGCAGCAAACAAGCCGGCCCATTCGGCGGCAAGATGGGAATGATTATGGACATCCCCGCAAAGACAATGTATATGCTGATGCCTGAGCAACGCATGTACATGGAGTTCCACACGGACCAGGATGCCGCCATGGCGCAGCGTATGCCCAAATTCGAAGAGATGCTCAAAGGAAACGATCCCTGCGCTGGACATGAAGGCGCTACGTGCAAAAAACTGGGGACTGAGGCCGTCAACGGCCGTACCTGTGATAAATGGGAGCTCACACCGAAGAGCGGAAAGACTGAAACCCTATGGATAGATCAGAAACTGCATTTCCCCATCAAGGTGGTTAACGGCGAGATAACCACGCAATACACCAATATCAAAGAAGGTCCGCAGGACGCCGCGCTCTTCAAAGTTCCTGATGGCTACAAGAAGTTCGATGCCGGAAGCATGGGCCGTCCGCCACGCTAAATTGCCGGCCAAAATTTTGCGATCAAGGGACGCCGCAAAAAGGCGTCTTTTTTCTTTGGCCAACTGAAATTGAATTGCGTACCGCTGCTCGGAAACGGCCCCGAGCGTCTATACTGTTGCGTTTCTCGTATTCTTTCCACGGGTTGAAATTACAGACATGCACAAAGCCAAACTCATCTCGACTGTCCTTGCATTGTTTCTTTTTGCAACATTCACGCCCTCTTTTGCGCAAAAGACTGCTCACGTCCCCACGCCGTCTGAAGTACTTGGCTTTGACGTCGGCGCGGACCGCAAGCTGGCTGATTATCGCCAGATTACGGCGTATTTCAAAGCGCTCAGTGCGGCGTCGGACCGCGTCCAGCTTCAGGTACTTGGCAAGACCACGCTGGGTGAAGAGATGTTCATGGCCGTAATCTCAACGCCGGAAAATCTTCGCAACAAGGCGAAATATCAGGAGATCGCGCATAAACTTGCCGACCCCCGTGGACTATCCAAAGAGCAAATTGAATCGCTTGCCGCTGAAGGCAAGGCCATCTTTCTGCTCACCTGCAACATTCACTCCACTGAAATTGGCTCCAGTCAGATGGCCATGGAATGGGCTTATAAACTCGCCACCGCCAATGACACTGAAACTCTGCGCCGCCTCAATGACGCCATCGTTCTCCTGGTGCCTTCTCTCAATCCTGATGGCGAAACCATGGTGACCGAGTGGTATCGCAAATATCTCGGCACAAAATATGAAGGCGGCGCAATGCCGTACCTCTATCACCACTACGTTGGGCATGACGATAACCGCGACTGGTACATGCTTACCCAGATTGAAACCAAAAACGTGAACCAGGCGGTCTATCATGAGTGGTTCCCGCAGTTCTGGCTGGATGAGCACCAGATGGGCTATTACGGGCCGCGCATTTACATTCCGCCCAATGCTGATCCCGTCGCCAAGCTCGTCAATCCTCTTGTCCATCGCGGTAATAATCTGGTGGGGGCGGCCATGGGCTGGCGGCTGGAAGAGGCCGGCAAGTCCGGCGTGATCTATAACTATTCTTTTGACGCCTACTGGCCCGGAGGCACGCGCAACACCGGCTGGTGGAAAAATATGTACGGTGTGCTCACAGAGGTTGCGTCTGCGCGCATTGCCACGCCCATGCAGATTTTTCCTACGGAGCTCCAGGGCGGGACGAAGGGCCTGATCAGCTATCAGCAGCAGATCAACTTTCCCAATCCATGGCCCGGCGGCACATGGCGGCTGCGCGACATTATGGATTACGAGCTTCTGGTCTCCGACGCCGCTCTGGAAACAATGAGCAAGTATCGCAGGGAGCTGTTGCGCGGCGTCGCCAGCATGGCGGAAGAAGCGGTTGCTTCCGCCCCGGCGGACGAAGCCTGGCGTATTCCGGTGGAAGATCAGCGCGATCGGTTCACGGCAATGGAGTTGGCGAGCCTGATGCTGGAACACGGAGTCGAGGTGCGCCTCTCTGCCGACAAGAAATCATTTCTCATTCCGACCGCACAGCCTTATGGCCGCTTTGTCGATGAGATGATGGGCATCCAGCGCTATCCGGAAGTTCATCCAGCTCAGGGCAGCGGGATTCTCGAGCCTTACGACGTCGCGGCGTGGTCTCTGCCGGTGATGATGGGAGTTAAAGCAGAAAAAATCCAATTGGCTCAAGGGGGCCTCCCGGCTTCTACCAAATTGCAGTACGTAACCGGAGACATTGCAAGTGGCGGTCTGGTGGGCGCCGGCAGCTATTACTCGGTCCCTCTTCAACAGAACAGGATTTTCGAAGCCATCAATGCCATGCCCCGTAATGGGCTAAAGGTTTTCATTCTTAGAAAGCCCAACCAAGTTCCCACAATCATCTTCTTTGACCCACCTTCCGAAAATCATTCGGACAAAGGCGCTCCTGAAACTGACAAAAGTACCGCCGCGCATCTTCCACTCAGCCGCATCGCGACCAAGTTCAACTTGCGCATGCATGCGATTCCTGAACTGCCCAAAGACGCCGTGCCGCTTAAGCCGGTCCGCATCGGCCTCTACAAGTCCTATATTCCTTCCATGGACGAAGGCTGGACCCGATTCATTCTGGAAACATATGCCTTCGACGTAAAGAATATTGAGAACAAGCAGGTCAAAGCCGGAAATCTGAACGCCGCGTATGACGTGATCATCCTTCCTGATTCGTCGCGCGAGATCATCGTCGATGGCCGCCAGGGCCGTGAAGGTTATCAGGAAGAGCTGCCGCCGGAATACACAGGCGGCATTGGCAAGGAAGGTGTGCGTGCTCTAAAAGAGTTTGTCGACAAAGGCGGTACGCTCATCACGCTTGCCCGCGCTTCTGAAGTTGTTATGGGAGAAGAGTTCAATCTTCCGGTACGCAATGCCATCTCCGCCGCGGGCGGCCGCGGCTCCGCTTCCACCTCAGACTTCAATATTCCAGGCTCGCTCCTGCGCGTCTATGTTGACAGTCAGCATCCGGTCGGCTACGGCATGCCGAAAGAAGTTGCAGCTTTTGTCGATGCGCCTTTGGCCTTCCAGACCACCGTGCCGGGGCCGGACACGCAACGCTCCGTCATCGCCTGGTACCCTGACGATGCGAAAGACATTCTCATCTCCGGCTATGCGCACGGCGCAGAGCGCCTGGAACGCAAGGCCGCCGTGGTGAGCTTTACCCGCGGCAAGGGCAAGATCGTGTTGTTTGGCTTCCGCGTGCAGCACCGCGCCCAGACAGAAGGCACATTTCAAATGTTGTTCAATGCAATTGAGTGGGCAGGGATGGAGTGAGGTTTATCCCGAAGCGAAGCGAGGGACCTTAATAGCCTGAATAAACTTAATGCGCTTGTGTCGGCATGGAAGGCTGAAGATCACAGGTTCATTCCGGTGCCTTGTGGAATGGCAAAAATTATCTGGGCGTTACAGCTTAAGCCTCTGTAAGTATAAGGGGTCGACTTTAGTCGAACCGTAAGTTGTTTTGATTGAGATCGGCTTTAGGCCGCTGAAAAGACATCTAAGATTTTTTGACAATTTTCAAGCGCGTGCGTCAGCTCTTACTTCGGCGGCTGCGCCGGTTGCTCTGCCGGCACTTCTCTTACCCCCGGCAGAATTGTCACGGTGCTGCTGAACTTTTTGAAATTTGAAAACACATCTTCCTGCTCGGCAATTTCATTCTTGAACAATGCGATTCTGGCGCTTCCGTTGATATACAGCCGGTGAAACGCCCAGAATTCACCATTGATGTGCGCGTTGTCCAGCACAAAGCGCGAACCGGGATGGATGCGAAACAAGAACAACCCGAATGAAATCGTGTCAATGGCTTCAGCTTCCACCTTCACCCAGTTGTAATCTTTCTTCTCAATCCACATCCTGCCTTTGATCTTTTTCAGTATGTCGGCATGCGGCTGCGTGGGTTTAAAGTCTTTGCGCGGCGTGGCTTCAATCACCCAGGTGTCTTCGCCAGAGACCTTGTCGTCGCCCACCATGCGGAAGTCATAGGCATTCACCACGTCGCGGACGAAGGCCCGGCTCTCTTCCCGCTCTTTTTTGTCCTTGTCCAGCCGCTTCTGCCGGTCATGATCGTCTTCACCGCGGCGCTTGGCCAGAAACTTTTCCAGCTTCTCGTCTTCCTTTTTCTGGTCTTTCTCGCTCAGCGGCTTATCGTCAATCTGCACCAGCCGGGAGTAAAACTCGCCAAAGTA
>DATBCN010000225.1:0-3130 GCA_036270475.1 Candidatus Angelobacter sp.
CAGCAGCATCGTCAGCCGGTCAATGCCGATGCCTTCACCGCCTGTCGGGGGCAATCCATAGGAAAGCGCGCGAATGTAATCTTCATCCATGGCGTGGGCCTCTTCATCGCCGCGTTCTTTTTCCTTGAGCTGCTGTTCAAAACGGCGGCGCTGCTCTTCCGGATCGTTGAGTTCGCTAAAGGCGTTGCCGATTTCCAGCCCACCCACAAAAACTTCAAATCGCTCCACCCAGTCCGGCTCATCGCGCTTGTTTTTAGAGAGCGGAGAGATGGCAACCGGAAAGTCATACAGGATTGTCGGCTGGACCAGGTGGTGTTCCGCCACGGCCTCAAACATTGCGGCAATCGTCTTGCCTGCCGGCTCTTTCGGATCGTAAGGCATGTGCGGCGTGTGGCTGGCATTGAGCCGCGCTACCAGTTTCCCCACTGACTCATGCGTGGCAAAGTCCGCGATCTCCGGTTTGGGCGCGGCAGCTTCAGGCCAGTATTTGATAATGGCCTCGCGCATGGAAAGGCGCTGCCAATCGGCAAAATCAAACTCCTTGCCGTTAAAGCTGGCCTTGGTGGTTCCATTCACGTCAAGCGCGGCCTGCGCCAGCATGTCTTGCGTGAGCTGCATCATGTCATGGTAGTCAGCGTAGGCCTGGTAAAACTCCAGCATTGTGAATTCCGGATTGTGCTGCGTGGAGATGCCCTCATTGCGGAAGTTGCGATTGATTTCATAAACCCGCTCCAGCCCGCCTACAACGAGCCGTTTCAGATATAGCTCTGGCGCAATGCGCAGATAAAGGTCCACATCGAGGGTGTTGTGGTGCGTAACAAACGGACGCGCCGTTGCGCCGCCGGCAATCGGCTGCATCATGGGTGTTTCCACTTCAATGTAGCCGCGCGCGTCAAGAAAACGGCGGACCGACTGCACCACTTTGCTGCGCTTTACAAAGACCTCGCGCACATCCTGGTTCATCACCAGATCGACATAGCGCTGGCGGTAGCGCAGCTCCACGTCACTCAGGCCGTGAAATTTTTCCGGCAGGGGCAGATAGTCCTTGGCCAGAAAGGTGATCTCTTCCACGTGGATCGTCAGTTCGCCGGTGCGCGTGCGGAAAAGATAGCCGCCCACGCCAATGTGGTCGCCCAAATCGAGCAGCTTATAGAGCGCAAAACCTTTTTCACCGACGAAGTCGAGCTTTACATAGATTTGTAGCCGCTGCCCGCCCTGCTGCAAATGCGCAAATCCCGCCTTGCCCTGCAGACGCAGGGAGATAATGCGTCCAGCCACTTTCACCTGGACATGCGGGTCCGCCAGTTGCTCTGCCGTCTTATCGTTGAACTCGGCCAGAATCTGTGGAATGGTATGGGTAAAGGCAAACTTGTGCGGATAGGCCTCCTGGCCCAGGGCTTCAATCTCGCGCAGCTTCTGCTGGCGCAACTGGTAGATGCTCTCTTCAAAAGACACTGTGGGGCTGACCTCGTTGGCGTAAACGTCAGATTATAAATGACGCGAACCGATGTCCCTTCAAGACTGCTCGTTCGCCATGCCATGGACAAGCGAAGACGCGCCGCAAAATCCTGTATCATCGCTGCAGGTATAGGAGGAGCACATGCTCAAGGGTTTTAAGCAATTCATCACGCGCGGCAACGTGCTGGACCTGGCGGTAGCCGTCGTTATCGGCGCAGCCTTTGGCGCGGTGGTTACGGCATTTGTCACCAACATCCTTACCCCGTTCATCGCCGCCATTGTGGGCAAGCCGGATTTTTCAGCTTTTAATTTCACGTTGAACGGTGCGGTGATCTCCTATGGCGTTTTCCTGAATGCCTTGATTTCGTTTTTGCTGGTGGCGGCAGCCGTGTATTTCTTTATGGTTGCACCGATGAATGCCTGGAAAGCGCGTGCTGCCCGCAATGCCATTCCTGCTGATCCCACCAGCAAGAAATGTCCGGAATGTCTGAGCGAAATTCCGATTGCCGCACGCCGCTGCGCCTTCTGCACCTCAGTGGTCTCTACATCGTCAGCCCCAGGCAACGCCTGAGGGGTCCGCGCACGGTAAAACGGGCCTCCGCTAGGACCCACATTTTCGCCCAGGAGAATCGGTTACTCCGGACGGCCTGTGTTGTAGTCCCCTTGCCTTTCATTTCATTCCACCGGGGCCTTCCATGACAGCCTACGCCAGGGCAGCCGTCGGCACGGTAGTTTTGTCAGCCGCGCCGGAAAATGCGAAGTAGCCTCTTGAAGTGCGGTTCACCGCCAGCCTGGAGCGCTAAAGCACCGCAGAGCAGCATAATGCATTCATGCCGCCCGCGCGCTCTTTGATTTTGCTATTCACCTGGCTATTCTTGACACCTTAAACGCCGCCCTCTAATGTGTAAGTCCACTGGACTAAAAAATCACGTTGGAGAGATGAAGATGACGAAAAGATTGGCCCTGGTCGCATTGTTAATCGCCGGCACAATGGCAGTCGCGCAAGCGAAAAAGCCGGCCCCCGCTGATCCATGGGTGGGCGAATGGAAGCTCGACACCAGCAAATCAAAGTTCCACAATCCCGGCCCCAAGGAAGAAACTTTGACCGTGGACTCGGCAAACAATGACGCCATCAAGTTCTCCATGAAAGGCACCGATCCTGCTGGAGCCGCCTACACCGAGGCTTATGAAGGCAAGCCCGATGGCAAGGCGTATCCCCTGACGCGCAATGGCCAGGAAGTGGCCAAGATCAGCTACCATCGCAACTCTGATCACAACTCCACCGGCTCTGCAACCGTGGCGGACGGCTCAACCTTCACTGAGTCGGTGACTCTTTCCAAGGATGGCAAGACCATTATCGTCAAGCAACATCACAAGGCAAAAGCTGGTGAGTATAACGACGTGATTGTATTCACCAAATAAATGGAATTTGTTCTTTGATTAAGTCAAATTAAAGCCCGGCGCGGTCATCCGGTAACCGCGCCGTTGTCTTTTTTGGCAGTCTCGGCCCGGTCATCCGGTCATGAATATCTTTCGCGCAGGACCGCGGCATGGTGCGCGGTATGGCCGGCGATGATATAGGCTGAGGCCCTCACGGTAAAAGGGTTTCCGCTGGCTTTTCCCGTCCGCATCCAGCCGTCCTCCGGCATGTTGCGAAAAAAAGAAACCGTTG
>DATBCN010000226.1:0-12596 GCA_036270475.1 Candidatus Angelobacter sp.
CCAGGCGCCACGCAGCATGGCGAGAAAATGAGCGTCGTCGCGGGCAAAGTGAAGAACAGCGCTGCAAATCACTACATCGGCGAAGTTATCCGCAAATGACGATTCTTCGATCGCCTCCCGGCGAAAGTTTTCCTGCGGGAGAGCCGGCGCGAGCAATGCGGCGAGGCGACGTGTGCCTTCCACGGCATGTGGATTCGAATCCGCGCCGAATATCTTGTACCCTTCGCGGAGCAGATAGACAAGGTTGCGCCCGGAACCCAATCCCGCATCAAAAACGACCATACCAGGCTGAATGCGTCCGCGAAGAAGCTGGTCAAAGAGGTAAATATCGATCTGTCCGAATTGCTCCTGGAGGCTAAACATAGGCTGCGATATTCTACAAAATGGCGGCACAGCCTATGCGCGGCCCAAACATCCAGATCATAAAAAGGGCCACCTGTGTTTCTACCCTGCCTCATCCCAGGAATTTCTTGCTTCCAGAACTTTTTATTTAACGGTCCGCGTGCCACCAGTGACCTGATGCGAGAGAAACTGCGACCGCCATCTATAATTCTCATCTGATAATGCAGTGTCTGCTTAAACCGCTCTCTGAGGCTCCGCTCTGGATATGCACAACCTGACCCCCGCTCGTCCGCTTCATTCTGGACCACCCGTAATCTGCTCGTGTTGGCAAACGAGGTCCGGTGTCTAGTGGCCATATTCCCGTCATTCTTCATGCGTACTTTCCGGGCTTTTAGCTACCGCGACTTTCGCATCATGTGGCTGGGAGCATGTGTCTCAACCATTGGCACATTTGTGCAGCAGTTCGCACAGAGTTGGCTCGTCTACGATCTCACTCGTGATCCGTTCTATCTCGGCCTGGACCTCTTCCTGGGCCAATTGCCGTTCATGCTCTTTTCTCTTGTAGGGGGAGTCTTTGCCGACCGGTTGGACCGGAAAAAGATGTTGCTTTTTTCGCAATATATTCAGATGACCTGCGCGTTTGTGCTGGCCATTTTGTTCTTCACCCACGCGGTGAAGGTCTGGCACATCCTGACCCTGTCCTTTGTCGTGGGCCTAGGGCAGTCTTTTGGTGGACCAGCATATTCAGCGCTGCTGCCAACGCTGGTGGCCGCGGAAGACCTGGCCAATGCCGTCTCCATGAACTCAATTCAGTTCAACCTTGCACGTATTATTGGCCCTACCATTGGAGGCCTGGCCTACACTGCCCTGGGCGCGACCTGGTGCTTCAGCCTGAACGGCATTTCTTATATTGCAGTTATCATCTCCCTTTTCGTCATCA
This sequence comes from Candidatus Angelobacter sp., assembly GCA_036270475.1. Classification (GTDB taxonomy): domain Bacteria; phylum Acidobacteriota; class Terriglobia; order Terriglobales; family Acidobacteriaceae; genus Angelobacter. The sequence goes on from DATBCN010000226.1 coordinate 1,283, forward strand.
AGGTGCGATTCGTCGCACCCAAAACCCAATCATCAGTACTGAAGAGCATGAAGGAAGGAATCGCGTTCATCAGGGACCGTGAGGGGTTGGCTCCGCTCGTGGTGCTTGCCTTCTGCACCACGCTGTTTGGCTTTTCCCTCACCGGATTTCTTCCCGTGATCGTGCGGACAGTCTTTCAGGGCGGGCCGGGAACCTATGAACTCCTGCTGGTGTTCTCCGGCGCAGGTTCCATCTGCGGAGCGCTGATGGTGGCAGCAGCCGAGAAACTGAAAGGACAGGGGCGCGCTGCACTGCTTACCTTGTTTGCCCTTGGCGTCACGATCGCGGCATTTGCATTCTCCCGGTGGCTTCCACTTTCCTGTGTACTGATTTTCCTGGCGGGCGCAACGGTCATGGCGTCTGCGTCACTAATGCTGTCGCTCGTGCAACTAATCGTTGCCGATTCCATGCGAGGCCGCGTCATGAGCGTATACAACCTAGCCTTCCGCGCGGGGATGCCGTTGGGCTCTCTGGGACTGGGAAAACTGATTCCCTTCCTCGGCATATCATTCGGGTTGGCCTGCTTTGGACTTGCCCTGGCGGCGGTGGTCGGCTATTTCATGCTCATGATGAGGAACGTGACGACGTTTCAAAGGCAGGCCGATCCAGCAGCGTGAGTACCGGTTGTTGATTGGTCCGCTCAGCATTGGAAATGCCGCGAGACTGACTATTGTGTGCCAATCGATATCCTTACTAACGCAGAATTCAGAAGGATTGGTCACGGCGAATCGACAAAAAGTATGGAATTCAGGAATCAGCCGCAAGGCCGACTTGCGCGCCGAGCGGCGTGATGTAGGAGCATATCTCAGCCAGGAGAGAAGTTAATCTCCAGCGGCGTTGGAGCGCAGCGACATTTGTTTCGATGTTCCGCTGCGAGGCCGACTTGCGCCGCGCGGCGTGATATAGGAGCATATCTCAGCCAGAAGAGAAGTTAATCTCCAGCGGTGTGGAGCGCAGCGACATAGTTTATGGAGGCGCGGGTCGGAATCGAACCGACGCATAAAGGTTTTGCAGACCTCTCCCTTACCACTTGGGTACCGCGCCTCATCTTGAATACTCGCCCGTGACTGGCCCTGAGAGCATAAACCCCCGCCGGGGCGAGGGGCAACCGCGAGCAAATATATGGAGCGGGAGACGGGAGTTGAACCCGCGACTTCGACCTTGGCAAGGTCGCACTCTACCACTGAGTTACTCCCGCTCAGAGGATTTATCTATTATAACGTGCTGAAAATGCACGGTCAATTGTGACATCTAGACATCGGGACATCGGCAGATATCGGCAAAACAGCGAGTTCTGCAATCTGAAGGCTTGAGTGCAGTTGAAAGTAAGAGGAAAATGCAGTGTTGCCGATTTCCAGATTTTCCGATGTCTCGATTCCCGATTTTCTCGATTCCCCGATGCGGCTAATGCCTGCTCGCCCACTGCGGATCTTCTTCTGGTTTCACAATCGAACCATCGCGCATGTGAATGATGCGATCACCAACTCCAGCCGCTTCGGGGTTGTGGGTAATCATCAACACGGTTTGCCCGAATTGCTTGTTGGCGTCGCGCAGCATTTTGAGCACAATGTCAGAGTTCTTTGAATCCAGGTTGCCCGTCGGTTCGTCAGCCAGAATGAGCGCAGGGCCATTCACCAGGGCGCGCGCCAGGGCCACACGCTGTTGTTCGCCGCCGGAAAGCTCCGCGGGCCGGTGGTCAAGCCGCCCGGCGATTCCCAGCATCTGCGTTACTCGTTCAAAAAGCGGCTTGTCCAGGCCGTCTTTGCCGGCAATTTCACGCGCAATCTCAATGTTTCCCTTGGCCGAAAGAGTCGGCAGAAGATTGAACTTTTGAAAAACGAACCCGATTTTCTGCTTGCGCATCTCCGTGCGCTGCGCGTCAGACATCTGGGCAAAATCCGCGCCGTCAATACTGACGCGGCCGGAGGTCGCGCGTGTAAGTCCGCCCAGAATATAGAAAAGCGTTGATTTACCGCTACCGGAAGGGCCCACAATGCTTACGAACTCGCCCTTCTCCACGGCAAAGCTCACGCCACGCAGGGCGGGCACATCGACTTTGCCGATGCGATAGACCTTGGTGACATTGTCTGCTTGGATGATCGGGGCCACTTACTTCGATATTATCAGACCGCTCTCTGATGGGCAGCGAGTCAAACAGCGGCAAAGCGCGACATTCGCATTTTCAGGCTAACTGGCAACGGGCATCCGGCCTGGCGCAACGCTGTGAACACGTTTGGGGCCGCGTTTTTTTACCAGCATCAATCGGATACGCTCCAGCAATTCAATGGGAGCATACATGCCTTTGGGCAGAAAAATGTCCGCGCGCATGTCCTTTTCATAAACCCGGGTCTTTCCGGAGAACAGAATCGCCGGCGTGTCCGCTGAAATATCCTTGATCCGGTCCACCAGCTCCGCGCCATCCAGTCCGGGCATCTGCAGGTCGCTCAACACCAGATCGACACCCCCTTGCTTGAATAGCTCCAGCGCGTTATGGCCATTGCTGCAGGCAAGCACGCGATAGCCGCGTGTTTCCAGCATAAGCTTGCGTATGGAAAGGGCCTGCTCATTGTCATCGACGCACAGGATCGTTCTTTTTGGTCGCATCTTTCCCCCGGGAATATTTTTTCCGTAGCTGTCCTGCACAGGGCGGTACGGGATTTTTTCTGGGCTGGTATTTAACGGTGTTTAACTTGGTTCGGAAACTGTACGGCATCTTAGGCGCGTAAGCAAGGGCCTGTAAAGTAACTGGAACGCCAATAGGTGGAAAACTCTGTGGAAGATTTTTTTCAACCTTCACATGCCGCCAATAAGAGCGGCAAATCAACCATTTACTGTGACCTTGCTCATCATAAAAAAAGTTCACCGCGCACCACTTCCACGGCATGACCGCCGACGCGCACATTCACGATCTTGCCGCTACTGCGTCCGGCGCTGAAAAAAATACGGCTGCGCCGCTGCATCTCCACTCCCTGTTCCATCAGGACTTGTTGCTCCGGCGGGACTACGCCATATTGCACTGCCCATGCGGCACATGGGCCGGCAGCGGAACCGGTTGCCGGATCTTCACCACCGTAAAAGAACATGCGCGATTGCAGCTTTGCCTCAGGGTTAAGAGTCTCGCGCGAGACAAAGTAGAAAAACTTTGCTTCAGTTTTCTCTAAATACGATTTCAGGCTTGCCCAGCTCGGCGCCATCCTTTGCAGCACAGCCAATGATTTCACTGGAACAATTGCAAACGCATTACCGGTAGTCACCGTCTGGATCGGCGGATCGCTGGCTATATCGTCAACGGCAAGACCGGAAGCGCGGGCCACATCTTCACGGGTGTGCTTTTGTTTGAATTCAGGATCGCGCTGCGTCATTACGCCGAAGGGAAGTCCATCGCGTGTGGAGAAGCGTACCGGGATACGGCCAACGTTCAGATCCAGGGCGATTTCTTCTGTGCTGTCTTTCGCCGCATTCCTTAAAACCATGGCTGTGCCCAGTGTGGGATGTCCGGCAAAGGGCAGCTCTTCCGTGGTGGTGAAGATGCGCACGCGCACGCCGCGCTCGCGCTCCGTAGCCGCATCGCGCGGCAGAATAAAAGTGGTTTCAGAGAGATTGGTCTCCCTGGCGATAGCTTGCATCTCCGCGTCGCTCAGGCTGCTTCCATCCGCAAAGACGGCAAGCTGATTGCCTTCCAGCGGGACCGAGGTAAAGACATCCATCTGGATGAACGGCAAACGGCGCTTCATATTTGACAAGGAATTCATTTGGACCCTACCCTGAGATTGAACTGTAACAAATCGGTTCGCCATGCGGACACAATTGCCAGAACCGCGAAAATTGCCAAGGAGTGGCAATCGATAAACAAGACCGCTGATGTTCCTTACAACCATAGATTCCTAGGCCCAAGAAAAACAGCTTGCGCCGCTAGAATTTCGATTTTGGGGAATCTTTGGCAATCTTGGCATTTTTGAGCAATTTGTTGCGCGATCCAGTTCTTCTTACCTAAACCATGAAGTCTCTTCGCCGATTGCTCCAACGAACGCGCTTCTATGGCGTCTATAAAGCGCTGGGCCATTACCCTGATTATTGGTACTGGAAGCTACGCGGCGAGCCCATACGCTCTCCGCACCTGCTCAAGCAGCGCACCGTGCATGATTATGCCCGGCGTTACGGACTGCGCATTCTGGTGGAAACCGGCACCTATTACGGCGAGATGGTGGCTGCCATGAAAAGCTGTTTTGCGGAAATCCATTCCGTGGAATTTGATTCGCAATTGGCACAGCGCGCCGCAAAAAAGTTTTCCCGCTGGCCGCACATCCACATTCATGAAGGTGACAGCCAGAAAGTTGTGCCTGAGCTGCTGAAATCGCTGAACCAACCGGCGCTCTTCTGGCTTGACGCTGGATATTACGGCTGGGCCGGCTTGCAGGGTGACAAGCAACGTCTTACCAGTGAGTTTGAATCTATCCTGAGTCATCCCATCCAGCAGCATGTGATCCTGATGGACGATGCGCGCGGACTCAACGGCCAGAACGGCGCACCGACCGTCCCACAGCTCAAACAAAGAATTGAAGCTGAGTATCCGGGCAGAAGCGTGGAAGTAAAGTACGACATTCTGCGCATCACACCCAGATAACACGCAGCAGCACCCGCCAATAAAACAGCAGGCGAGAAACACGGTGAGCGAAAATGAATGGCCATTCAGTGTATTCTGTATAGACACACATACATTGAGAATCGCTGAAAGGGCGCGTATGGCCACCATAACTGCTACGGCACACGTAAATACCACTTCTGCCCTGTCCAGAGATCAGGCCGTTCCCTGGCTGGTTTGGGCGAATGCGGTTGCCTCCGTCTGTATTGCCACCGGGCTTTACTGGGACATTTCCTGGCATGAAACCATTGGCCGGGACAGCTTCTGGACTCCGGCCCATTTGCTGATCCAGTTTGGCGCGCTTTTGGGCGCTTTTGGTTCCGCCTGGGTCATCATGCGGACTACCTTCGGCGGCGACCGTGAAGCGCAAAGCGGTTCAGTCAATGTGCTCGGCTTCCGCGGACCGCTGGGAGCTTTCATCGCCGCGTGGGGTGGCGGCGCAATGCTCACTTCCGCGCCGTTTGATGACTGGTGGCATCAGGCCTACGGTCTCGACGTAAAAATTATCAGCCCGCCGCATATCCTGCTGGCGTTGGGCATTGCCGGGATCATGTGGGGCGGAGCAATTCTGGCGGCGTCCTACTTCAACCGCGCCGCAGGCGATCAGCGCGTAAAGCTGCAGCGCATTCTCATGTTTGTGGGCGGCTTCGTCATTATCCAGGGCATGACGTTGAAGCTGGAATACACGAACCGCGTGCTTCTGCACAGCGGCATTTCGTATATGGTCATCAGCATTGGGACATTGCTTATGCTGGAAGGTTTGGCGCGCGCCGCGGGCCATCGTTGGGCGCGCACCATTATGACTGGCGTTTATTCCGCTTTTGTCTTGATTCTTATGTGGGTCTTGCCGCTCTTTCCCGCTCAGCCAAAGTTGGGACCGGTCTATCAGGACATTACGCACATGGTGCCCCTGCCTTTTCCCATGCTGCTGATTGTCCCCGCGTTTTTTCTGGACCTGTTGTGGCCCATGTTGACCAACGCGACAAAATGGCAGCAGGGAGTTTTTGGCGGCGTCGTTTTTATGGCGATCCTGATTGCGGTGGAATGGCCCTTTGCCACCTTTCTGATGTCGCCAGCAGCCCGCAACCCTCTCTTCGCCACCATCGATTTCCCTTATTTCACGTTGCCTACTTCACCCACGGTCCGTCACGTTTTCGTGCACTGGGAGCAGACCGCCGGAGAGTTCTGGCGCAACATGGGACTGGGATTTCTCTTTTCCGTAGTCAGCATGTGGATCGGCATTTACTGGGGTGAGTGGCTCAAAAAGGTGAGGCGATAGTTCATGCACCGGTCCATGCGAACAATTTTTCCGGCCCTGGTTCTAGCCCTGTGGCTGGTCCTGCTGCCGCTTTCCAGCGCCGCGCACGTCAATAGTCCAGACGTCTACTTTGACGGCTATGCCGGCCCTTATCACCTGCTGGTAACTTTGCGTCCGCCGGCGGTTGTGCCGGGCGTCGCGCAAGTACAGGTGCGCAGCGTGGGCAATGACGTGGATGAAGTGAAGGTACTGCCGCTGCGGATCATCGGCCCCGGAGCAAAAATGGCTCCGTTGCCGGACGCGGCAAAGCGGTCCGCCGGCGACCCGCAGCTTTTTACCAGCAGTTTGTGGATCATGGTTCGCGGCTCGTGGAAAGTACAAATCCAGGCCACGGGACAGAAAGGCGCGGGCCAGTTGGATGTTCCGCTGCCAGCGGTTTCAAGCAATTCGCAACCCATGAAGATTGGGCTGGGCGTTTTGCTGGCTTTTCTTGGATTGGCCCTTGCCGCCGGGCTGATCGGCATTATTGTGGCTGCCACTCGCGATGCCGCAGTGAATGCCGGAGAAGCTCCCTCGCCCGCGCAAGCCCGCCGTGGACGTATTGGTCTTGGCGTTGCTTCAGTGCTCGTTGCCGCGGCGCTGATCGGCGGCAATCAATGGTGGGGACGCGAGGCCAGCGCCAATGCGCGGCTCAACTACAAGCTTCCAAAAATGGATGCAACGCTAATGGGCAGCAGCCTGCGCCTGCGTCTAGACAATCCGAATGAGTCAGAGCCAACGCGTTTTCGCAGCGAACAGCCGGACCGTATTCTCCTGGACGACCTCATCCCAGACCACGGCCATCTCATGCATCTTTTTATTGTGCGCATGCCGGACATGAAGGCTTTTTGGCACCTGCATCCGGCCCAGACCCAGCCTGGCGATTTTTCCCAGAACCTGCCCAGCCTGCCTGAAGGCCAGTACAAACTTTACGGAGACATCGTTCACCACACCGGTTTTCCAGAGACGGAAGTGGCTACCGTGGACATGCGGGGTATCACCGGCGGGGCGCTCAATGGCGACGATGCCGGCTCATCCGATCTGGTTTCCGCGGAGAGGGTTGCACAGCTTTCCAGGGGATACCGGATGGTGTGGCAGCGCAACGCTCAGCCATTCAAGGCCAACCGGCCTTACTGGTTCCGCTTCCGCGTAGAAGACAAAGACGGCAAGCCCGCCACCGATCTGGAACCCTACATGGGGATGGCCGGGCACGCGGTCTTCCTGAGCACAGACGGCAACATTTTTGCCCACGTTCATCCGGCGGGGTCCGTTTCCATGGCGGCCGTAAGCCTCGCCGGCCAGGATTCCAAAACAGGAATGGAAAACATGGACCACAAATCCGATTCGGCTGAAGTGTCTTTTCCTTACGGATTTCCTCAACGCGGCGAATATCGGATCTTTGTGCAGGTAAAACGGGCAGGAAAGGTGGAGACAGCCGCTTTTGTGGCAAAGGCGGACTAACCCAAACCTTTGCAACGCGGAGGAACAGAGGAAGTGGAGGATTGAGTATGGTCCGTTGATGGGCAAGACGTTTGAAAACATTGGCGACCCATCGGACATCAGTTTTTTCAAAAATCGCCAAGCCAAACTTTCCCCTGCTTCTGTTCCACTGTGTTGCAAAGTTTTTTGATCGCCGTTACTTTTGCGATTCATCTTTTCGAGGAGTAGAATTCTGCCGATGTCCCGCATCTCCCATGGCTTTACTTGACGATCGCATCCATTAAACCTCCGGTCGGACGTTCGTGTTGTCAATTTCATAAAAAGCCAACAAAGGAAGAATGCCATGCTGCGCAGAATTTTAGCTGTTTCGCTTTTTGTATTGTTCAGTCTTTGCGCGTTTGCCCAGAGCAAATCGCGGCACTTTGAACTCAATTACTCCTTCACCGTCCGCATTACAGATCCCGGCAAGCCCCTGGACATATGGTTTCCCGTGGCCCAGTCGGACCAGTTCCAACAGGTCAAAGTCACCTCCAAAAGCGGTGATCTTGCGCTCAAAGAAACTACCGAGCCTGAGTACGGCAACAAGATGTTTTACGCCCACACGGACAAGGCGGACCAACCGGAGTACCACTTCACCGTAAAATATGACGTGGTGCGGCTGGAGCATCTGGCCCCCATTTCTCTCAAGAAGGCCGCGTCTGAGAAAGAACTGCAACGCTTCCTGCAGGCAGATAAACTCGTACCGATCACAGGCAAGCCTGCCGAATTGGCCATCCAACAGGTAAAGCCAGGCATGTCTGATCTGGAAAAGGGCCGCGCCTTTTACGATTACACCTTCGCCACCATGAAATATGACAAGACCGGCACCGGATGGGGCCGGGGCGATACACTCTGGGCCTGTGACGCCAAGCACGGCAACTGCACGGACTTCCATTCCGTCTTTATTTCCATGGCGCGTTCGCAGAAAATTCCCGCCCGGTTTGAGATGGGGCTGTCACTGCCAGAAGGCCAGAATTCCGGCCAGATTGCCGGCTACCATTGCTGGGCAGAGTTTTATACCCGCGACCGCGGCTGGTATCCAGTGGACATTTCTGAAGCATGGAAGCACCAGGAAAAGAAAGAATATTTCTTTGGCGCGCATGACGTGAACCGGGTCCAGTTCAGCGTGGGCCGCGATGTGGAGTTAAACCCGCGGCAACATGCTGATCGCGTCAATTACCTGATTTTCCCCTATGTGGAGCTGGGTGGCGAACCTTACCCAAACGTGGCCAATGCGATCTCGTTTAGCGATATTGCCGGTCAGGAGCCTACCCGGGCGTCCCGATAAGGGCTTTTTTACCTCTTCAATTTTCCGCGCGGTCTGGACTGCTTTTTTTGTCCAGACCGCGGTTTTACTGCTTAAACCTGCCAGCTATTAATTTTCAGATGTTCCCATCCCAATTTATTCCAAAAACTGGAAGTTGCTAAAAAAGAACAGGAGTTGCACATAGGTGTACACAACTATGTACAACGTAACGATAATGATGTGAAAATAGCAGCGCGTTTTGGGCAATATCACGGGGTCCCTGAGCGGCGAGAAATCCGGGACCGGAATTATCAACTTGATGGGCCGATAAACGAAGAATAAGCAGAGGAGAAAAATCTCAATGAGATTGTTAGAAAAGATGTGTTTCGTAGTGCTGGCCTCTGGGCTGGCATTGGGTCAGGCAACCGCACCCAATAGCGGCACTGCCGGATCCGGGTCAGTTGCAGACGAGCTGAAGGCTTTACGCGAAGCCATCAGCGAGCAACAAAAACAGATTTCTCAGCAACAACAACAGATAGAAACTCTACAACAGAAACTGGTGGACAAGACTTCGGGTACACCTCACGTCGCCGATGCAGCTCTGCACACGGCACCCATGCCGCCTACAGCCACGGTGGTCCAGGAAACAGAGAAAAAGGAATCGCCGCTTTCCTTCCGCATTGGCGGCGCTGATTTCACGCCGGGCGGTTTTGTGGACTTTGAGAATGTTTTCCGCAGCACCAACACCGGAAACGCGGCTTCCACCAGTTTCGGCGCCATTCCATTCAGCAATACGGTGCAGGGACATCTGACGGAGTTCCGCATCACCGGCCAATACTCGCGCTATAACCTGAAAGTTGCAAGCAAGTTCGGCGCTAACAACGTAGTTGGCTATATCGAAGGTGACTTCAACGGTAACGATGCGGCAAACGTTTTTGTAGGCACCAATCCCCATACCAACCGCGTGAGGCTGTATTGGCTGGATTTGAAGCGCGGCCAGTGGGAGTTCCTTGGCGGTCAATCGTGGGGTCTGGAAACACCCAACCGTAAAGGGCTTTCGCCAAATCCTTCTGACTTGATGCTGACGATCGGTGAAGACGCAAACGTTCATGTTGGCGTCCCTCATACCCGTGCAGGTCTGTTCCGCGCCGTATGGCATCCCAATGACAATTTTGCCTGGGGCGTGGAAGTGCAGAACCCACAGCAGTTTGTGGGAGCGGGCGAGGTAATTTTCCCATTTGCGTTTAACGCTGCTCTGGGAACACAATTTGACGCCAACAACAACCCTGGAACGCCCAATGCGTTCCCTGACATTCACACCAAGTTCGCCTGGGACAACCAGAAACTCCATTTTGAAGCAGGCGGAATGATGACCTCCGTCAAAATCACCATACCTGGCGCAACAGGCTTCAATAGCCATACCAAAATCGGCGGCGGGGTCCTTGCCGGAATCAATTTCGAACTGGCGAAGGGCTTTCGTGTGATTGGCCATGGCATGTGGGGCAACGGCATTGGCCGTTACCTGATCGGCCTTGGTCCAAACGCGGTGGTCGCCCCGACGAGCCTTACCAATGCTGACATCTCGCTGGTGCATTCCGGCAGCGCTATTGTCGGTGCTGAAGCCACCGTTGGCAAGAGCCAGTTTGGTTTCTACTATGGCGGCATGTATTTCCAACGCAATGCCTTTGTTGATGTCACCAATCCTGTCCCAGGCAGGTTTGCCGGGTTTGGCGGCCTCAACTCACCGAATAGCGCGAACCGCGCCGTTCAGGAAGCCACGCTTGACTGGACCCAGACCCTCTGGAAGAACCCGCAATACGGAGCTCTTCTGATGGTTACTCAAACTTCGTACGTGACCCGCGCTCCGTGGTTTGTAGCTGCCGGCGCGCCCAAAAATGCCCATCTTACAATGGGATATCTGAGCATACGGTACGTGCTGCCGTAAACCGATCTGCTTTTTCTTGACGCACACTGGCGCCGGGTAACCGGCGCCATTTTTATTGGCGAGAAGCCGATGGTTGAAGTGATCAGCCGGCAAGCGCGCGTAAAATAGATGCATGGCGTTGCGGTCATGGATGCATCTCATCCTTTGCGTGGTCTGTTGCGCTCCGGCGGCTCAGGCCCAGCCCAGCCGGCCAAATCCATCGCCTCATGCGCGCGTGGAGCTGCTTTCCCGGCAGAGATCCATTACTCCAAACAAAGACCTGCAATTAGGAGTTCATTTTGTATTGGAGCCTGGCTGGCATATTTATTGGGTCAACCCTGGTGACTCCGGCCAGCCGCCTGCTTTCCAATGGCAGCTTCCAGAAGGATTCACTGCCGGTGAAATCCAGTGGCCGCGTCCGGAGCGAATGCAGCCCAACAAGCAACTGGCAGACTACGGTTATCATGACGAGGTTCTGCTGCCGGTCACACTCCACGTTCTGCCGGGATTCAACAATCGCACACTTGCCGAAGTTCGCGTCGACGCCAAATGGCTCATCTGCCGCGAAGTATGCATCGCTGAGCATGCGCAGCTTGAGCTTTCTCTGCCAGTTGCGGCGACCGCAAAAGAAAACCTACAATCCGTGCCGCTCTTTGCTAAGACGGAAAAACTGCTGCCCAAGCCCAT
>DATBCN010000227.1:0-1739 GCA_036270475.1 Candidatus Angelobacter sp.
CGATGCTAACATCCCCGGCATTGAGACAACTTTCACGCAGTTAATGCGGTCCTGAGGGGAGATTTGCGGCTGGTTTATGGGCAAAATTAAAGGATTAATCGGAATTTTGATCGTTGTGGGCTGCATTTACGCTGCGTTCAACCTGATCCCCCCGTATTTCAACAACTATCAGTTGCAGGATGGACTGGATGACATCGCGCGCAAGAACAGCTATACCACGCTGACCGATGACGACATCAAAAAGCTCGTGGTGACGAAAGCCGATTCGGAGAACATTAAACTAAAGGAAGACCAGGTGATTGTCACGCGGACACGCGACGGCCTTGGCATCAGCGTGAAGTACCGCATTCACGTGGATATGATCGTGCATCCCGTGGACCTTGATTTCACCGCAAACTCAATCAATAAACGTATATAATACTCACGACCGAACTTCTCAGCAGCAGCGCAGGACGCTCTGGCCCGCCATGAACTGAGATAAACAATTACGGCGAAACTCCGCCTACTTGGAACATGGCTATTAAAATAAAAATTCCTCGCGTCAAAGGCTTCCGTGGCAGCCTCCGCAACCCGTTTTTCCGGGCCGGACTGGCTGCTTTTCTCATCATTTCACTTGTGTTGTTTGGGGTCTTCTCGTATTACTACATCAAATACCAGAAGATCGTCGATAAGCGCTTTTACGGCCCTATCTTCGCCAACTCAGCCAAAATTTACGCGCAGCCGCGCAGCGTTCGCATCGGACAGAAGGCTGATCCCCGCGAGCTTGCCAACTATCTGCGTCATGCTGGATACACTGAATCCGGCGAGCAGGGCAAGTCAAAGTTTGGCGTCTATAAAGTCATGAAGGACGCCGTCGAAATCAAGCCGGGTGAAGAGTCTTATTACAGTGCTGAAGGCGCGGTGGTCCGCATCAAGGATGGCCACGTTGAAAAAATCGCCTCGCTCAACAGCAGCGATGACAATCTCACCGCCTATGAAATTGAGCCTCAGCTTGTTACCGGCTTGTTTGACGGACAGGCCCGCTCCAAGCGCCGTCTCGTCAAGTATGACGACATCCCCAAGGTCATGGTCGATGCCGTTACGTCGATTGAAGACCGCCGGTTTTTTCATCACAGCGGCGTAAATTATTGGCGTTTGCTGCAGGCCGGCTGGATCGATCTCCGCCAGGGTGGCAACCGGCAGGGTGGGTCTACCATTACCATGCAGGTGGCGCGCGGCTTTTTCCTCTCGCCGGAAAAAAAGCTCAAGCGCAAACTGACGGAAATTCTCATCTCCATTGAACTGGAGCAGCGTTTCTCCAAAAAACAGATTTTTGAACTCTACGCCAATCAGGTCGATATGGGCCAGCGCGGCTCATTCACCATCACCGGATTTGGTGAAGCGGCGCAGGCATATTTCAGCAAGGACCTGAAGGACCTTTCTTTGCCGGAAGCAGCCATGCTCGCCGGCCTCGTCCAGCGGCCCAGTTATCTTTCTCCATACCGCCATCCTGAGCGCGCGCAGGAACGCCGCAACCTGGTTCTTGAAGCCATGGTGGATACCGGTTCCATTACCCGCGCCCAGGCTGATATCGCCAAGGCTACTCCGCTCAAACTGGCGCCGCAAAATGTTGAAGCCAGTGACGCTCCTTATTTCGTCGATCTGATCCGTGAACAGCTAGTGAGCAAATACGGTGAGGATGACTTGAATTCTGACGGCTTCCGCATCTACACCACGCTCGATCCCTCATTGCAGCAGGC
>DATBCN010000228.1:0-17164 GCA_036270475.1 Candidatus Angelobacter sp.
CGGCGATTGGCGCCAAACGTAATGCCGGGAAGCAAGCCGGTCTTAAAATCGCGCAACTGCTCCAGACTCAGAATTAATTTTTCCCGGGTCACGTTGCGGCCCGCGCGGGTCAACGCATCTTCCAGGATTTTTGCCGCGCAATAAACTGAAATCTGCACCAACCGATGATCTTGCGTGAGTTTGTGGCGCTGCAGAAAATCGTCAAACGAGTCCACCTGTCCCAGTTCCGGCTGAAGCTGCGGAAACGCCGCAAAGATCTTTCCCTGAAAGCGCGCGGGCGCCGAGAAGATGCTTCCATCCATCAGCGGTCCCAGCACAAAAACTCTTGGCGACCATTCCGCGCGATCGGCCGCCTGCATCCACCGCGTAAGCTGTTCTCCACCCCCGATGAAAAAGACCTCGCTGGTCCCCTGGCTTTGCAGATCGCGAACAATCTGCGCGGCGTTGGCCGGCGAAAACGTGACAGCGCGTGGCTGTTCCACGCCCAGTTCAGTCCAGGCAGCTTGCATCGCCCCGGACAATTCCGCCTGCAGCTTGCTATCGGCAACAACGACAGCCGGTTTTTTCGCCGTCTGGTTTTCTGCCGCAGCAAAACGGATTAGTTCCTGCTCCAGTTGTTGAAAACCAGGAAGCAAATAGAAAACTTCGCGATTGGCAGGCTCATCCGGCACGGAAAGGGCCAGCAAGCCCACCAGCGGCACGTGGTCTGTGTGGACCAAAGCGGCCAAACTCTGCTCTGCTCCGGGCACAAAAGACGCGACCATGGCAAAAACCGGCGCAGATTCCAGTCGCTTCGCCGTCCGCAACGCCATGGCGTTGTCCGCGCCGGAATCGGCAAAGCGCAACAGGATTTTGCGTCCGTATATCCCGCCATTCTCATTCACGTCGTCAAAATACGCTGTTAATACTCCTTGGACCGCGGCGCCAACATCGGCATTTTCGCCCTGCAATGGCGCCATGCCTCCCACGGTAATGCCCGCCGGTGCAACTCCCGGATCACTGTCAGTCGAAATCTTTTTGAGATACGCCAACAACGCCGCGGCGCTTGCCGGCGACAACCGGAACCGCGGCATCAATGCAGAAAGGTTGTTTCCCGCTGGATCGCGCCCGGCCGTGACCGCGCGTTCAAACAGCGCGGCGGTAAAAGCGCCATGCTTTCGCCCATCGTCATGCGTATGCCCATAGGGAACTATCAGGTGTTGCCATGTGATGTCGCCGGGATCTTGTCCGTTCTCCGGACGGCCTTTCCCATCCGCGCCATGGCAACTGGCGCAAGGCTGCAGCTTTGCCGATACCTGCAAATCTCCCATCACGCCCTTGATTTCTTTTCCCGCGCAATCCACTCCCTGGAAATAAATTTTTCTGCCGCAAGCTTCCTGCGGAGCCAGCGGCGCGGCGCAAATTGCGGGCGCGGCAAAAACAAACAGCGAGCACGCAAAGAGCACAACCAGCCAGGACCGCCGCGCGAAAAAACCGGCGTATCGCATGGCGAAGGCGTCCCATCGCTGGACCACCATCACTGCGGCCTCTCCCCGGCGTTGCCGGAAGAAGCTGCCATCATCTCTTCCACGTTGTGCATGAGCGCCGCCGTGGACCCCAGACCGTAGACGCGCTTCCACAGTGCCGCTTTATCATTCACGATCAACACCATGGGCGAATGGTTCTCCGGCGACGCCGCATCTGCTCCCAGCACGCGCAACAGGCCAGTCAACTCTGCCTTCTCGCCCGTAACCAGCGTCCAGCCGGGCCTGGCCTTGAACTGTGCTCCCCATGCACGCAAGCGCTCCGGCGTGTCAGTGGCAGGGTCTACCGAGACGGAAATAAGAAAAACGTCCTTGCCCAGCCGCTCGCCCAGATTTTTTTGCAGCTTGCCAAACGTCGCCCCTAGCGGCGGGCAAATAGTGGTGCAAGTGGTGTAAATAAAATTGATCACCACAACCTTGCCCCGGACCAGGTCGCTGTAAAAATGGCGAGGCTTGCCGTCCTGGTCCATTACTTTTATGTCAGGTATCTTCGCTGGCGCACGATCGGCGGTGAAGGTGGATGTCTTCTTCGCTTTGCTGCCCTGCTGGAGAGAAGACTGATGCGCGGGTGATTGCTGGCCAGAAGCGTTTTGCGCGGAAGTGCGCGGATCATCCGCCGATTGGCTCTCCGTGCTGTGTACGGCGGTTGCCGCCAGCAGAATGGCCGTTGCCAAAAGCGCCATCGCGAATTTCAATGTGTCGTCCAACGATTAGCGCCTTCCGGAGTTCTGGTGACCCTGGCAGGAGTCGAACCTGCGACCTGCGGTTTAGGAAACCGTCGCTCTATCCATCTGAGCTACAGGGCCACTCCAGTTATTTTACCGCAATCGTATGCTGGCACTTGCCGCGTCAAAATTCTGCCGATTGCTCATTCTTCTTCACGCCGGCAACCGCTTCAGCAACGCTGACGCTCGCCTGAACCACGGCCTTTCGCGCCGCTTTAGATAACCGGGCATGGTGGCCTTCTTGTTCAGGACGCGTTGCGCCCACTGCCGCGCCTCCGGGACTTTTCCCTTCGCCGCCAAAAATTGCGCGTAGTTGAATTGCGTCTCAGAGAGCGTTGAGGTCAGCGTAATACGCTCAAACAGGTTGGCCGCCTGGTCGTCCTGGTTGTTTCGCGCCCACGCATACGCCAGCAGGCCAGCGGCCCGCTGATAATCATAATTGCCGTCGATCCTCACCACGCGTTCCAGGTCCGCGACCGCCGCGGCAAAATCGTTCAATTCCATCTCACACAGCGCGCGCCGGTAAAAAGGATCGGGAGAGTCTGTCCGCGACGAAATGGCCCGGTCATAACACTCTTTTGCTTTATCGAATTTCTTCTGCTCCAGATAAAGGTCCGCCAACTCCTCATAGTTTCCGGCGGAAGGATTGTCCAGCACCATCATTTCCAGTTGCCGGACTCGCTTGCGATGGGAAAACACCTGGAAAGATTGCCGCAACAGGCCCAGGTCTGGCAGCACTTCCACCACAATATAAACAAGCGCGCCCACCCCGCCGCCCATGATAATGATCCACAGCCAAAAGGTGTCCGGACGCCGCCGGATAAAATGCACCACCGCAATCGCTACAAAGACCAGCCCAAAGCTGTAATTTCCAAATATATTCATGGCGCAAAATTGTCTACCGCGACCCTAATGCATGTTGCGTGCTGCATGTCGCCTGTTAAATGATTTTTGCCGGGGTGCCCCATGGGAGCTACGGCTTTTTGGCGCTGTCTTTTTCCGCCTCTGCCATCTTGGCCACGCGTTCATCTATTTTCTGGAACATGGTGCGCGCGATTCTCTGCTGTATCTCCGCGGAAGCTTCCATGCTCTCCTCCACCATAGCCGGCTGCTCATGCAGTATCTTCTGGCCCACGGGCGAAGAATAAAACACCATCATGGCGTCCAGATCGGCTTTGGTCATGTGCCGCTGGTAGACCGGGACCGTGGCTTCCAGCATTTCCTGTATCGCCGCCGGCCCCAGCGATTCACGCATCACATCATCCATCATCTCGCGGAACTTTTTCTTCTGCTCGGCATTGGCTTCCGGCATCTTGTCATGGACCATCTGCTCGGCAATTTCCATGCTCTGCTGCTTGGTCGCGTTCACCACCGCATCCATCGTCTTGGTGATCTGCAGCAGGTCAAACAGCTTGAGCACCTGTTCGCGCGTGGGTGGCGCGGCCGCCGCCCTTTTGGCATCAGCGGCGGCCCGGCTCTGCGCGGCTGCTTCCGCCACGCTCTGCTGGCCAATTGCCGGAGACACCGCCATCACCACTAAAAGCAAACTTGCAGCTCTCAACATTCTTAGGCTCCTTGGGGGGCATTTAGAATTGCATATCTCATCAGGAAATTCCATAGGAATGTAGGCACAGCTTCCCCTGATAGGGACCGTCAGTACCAGCACTTTTTATGCTCCTATTTGGCCCTGGGATGCGTCCTGTCATATACATCCATCACATGCGTGATCGATAGCTGGGTATATTTTTGCGTCGTGGAAAGCCGTTCATGGCCCAGCATCTCCTGGATGGCCCGCAGGTCTGCGCCTTCCGTCAGCATGTGTGTGCCAAAGGCATGGCGCAGCGTATGGGGATGTATGTCCGGCGGCAGCCCTCTGGACACGGCAATCTGTTTTACGATCCTCCCCACGCTCCTCGTGGTCAGGGGCCCACCGCGCTGGTTGATGAAAAGCCGCCGCGTGTTATTACCGATTCGGTTGAGCAACCGCTGCCGAGCCAGGCGATAGGCCGTCAGCGCGTCCGCCGCCGCTCCTTCCAGCGGCACATAACGCTGTTTCTTCCCTTTTCCCCGGACCAGAACCACCCCGTTGGCCTCTTCTATATCGCCCAACTCCGTGCCCACTAGTTCTGAGTTGCGCAGGCCGCAGCCATACAGCAGCTCAAAGATGGCGCGGTCGCGCTCCGGAAAAGCCGAGCTTGGCGGCATCTCACGGTTCAGCAGCCCGTTGATTTCTTCCATCGTCGGCACACGCGGCAGTTTTTTGGGCAGCTTAGGCGTTGCCACCAGCTTGGCCGGATTTTGCTGGACAATCCCCTCGCGCGCCAGCCACTTGTACATTGACCGCAACGCCGCCAGCCCCCGCGCCACCGACACCTTGCTCAATCCGCAGCCATGCAGGTATGAGAGAAAGCCGCGAATCGTAACGTGATCAATTTCTTTCCACTGCGTCTCCGGCCCCAGATATTCGGCAAAACGCTGCAGCTCATTGCCATAGGCCCGCACGGTATGTGTTGAGGCGTTCCGTTCGCCCCGCAACGAATCAAGAAACTTCTTTATGCCCCGCTGGACCTCCGGGTTTACCCGGTTCTTTGCCCGCTTCATGGCTGGCCTGCCGTCCCGCTTCTCTTGCCGCGGGGATGAAACTTCCGGTAAACCGTTTTCAGCCGGTCCAGCGCCACATGTGTATAAATCTGGCTGGTGGAAATATCGGCGTGGCCCAGGATCGTCTGGACGGTGCGCAGGTCCGCTCCGTTTTCCACCATGTGGGTGGCGCAACTGTGACGCAGCATGTGCGGGCTGGCATGGCGGCCAGCAGCCGATGCATCCTTGACCATTTGCCACACTCGCTGCCGCGTCAGCCGCCCCCCGCCGCTCCGCACAAACAGCATGGCGGAAATTTTTCCGTCCAGCAGCGCCTCGCGGCCTTCAGCAAGATAGGCCCTGATCTGCTCCTGGGCCGCTTTGCCTATGGGGACAATCCGCTCTTTATCTCCCTTGCCCCGCACCAGCATGCAGCCAATTTCCAGTTTCAGGTCTTCCATCTTCACATGGATGACTTCTGAAACCCGCAGCCCTCCGGCATATAAGACTTCCACCATGGCCTGGTCGCGCTGCGCCAAAGCCGCGGACAGCCTGGACTCGCCCGCTCTTCCCGCCGACTCCAGCATGGAATCGATCTCCGCCCCCGCCAGCGACTTGGGCAGCACCTTCCACTGCCTGGGTGAATCGATCTCCAGCGTGGGATCATGTTTTATCATCCGGTCCAGCAGCAGGTATTTGTAAAAGTGCCGCAGCGTCGATAGCTTGCGCGCCACCGAACGATCTTTCACGCCATTCGAAAACAACTGGGTCAGAAAGCCGCGCACATCCTCCCGCCGCGCGTGCACCAGCATCCGCCGCTTGCTCGCAAGAAATTCACCGAACTGCACCAGATCAGATTGGTACGCTTCCACCGTCAGCGGCGCCAGCCCTTTCTCCACCTTTATATAGTCGAGAAAGCTCTTCACCATCGGGTCTGGACCAGCCGGGGCGGGGTCGCGGAGCCGCTGCGGCATCGTCCTGTTCCCCATCTCGTTATCTGACGCCATACTCTTCAAGTATCCTTCCCCACTTCATCGCGGCAAATAGCTCTGGTGGTTCCGCCGTTCAGCCACCTTCGCCGTTGCGAATCCCGCCACTAGCCACGGCCCAATTCAACGCTTGCGTGGCCCCTGGGAGACGCTTGGGTGGCGCTGGGTCACCCCAAGCCCCAACCCCAAGCGGAAAATGCATCGGCAGAGGTCGCAATCAAAGACGCAAAACGCAACGGCAGGTTCTCCGTTGCGTTGCCTCTGGACAAAGTAGCGTCACTCAACCACTATAGCGAATTTTAAGCGAATCTGTCGATTAAAATCTAAGGGCCGTAAAAATTATTTTGCCCGTCCTTAATCTAACTCGCCGTACGTGAACGGCGGCGCGGCTCCCATTACGATCGATGGTCTCTTCGCGGCCAACTAACTCTGTGCCAGGATGGCCGGCCCGCAAAGAGCAGCGGCTGGCCAATCATCCAAATTGCGCGGATGCGTAGCGAACCCAACATCAAGCGCCAATTTTGCAGTGGAGACCGCGCCGTAAGGTCTCAGCCTTAATTCCCCACCTATTACTACTGAAGGATTAAAGTTTTAACCTGCCTTAACAATTCCTGCGCTAAAGTACGCACCAACAAACCCAAAAGCAAATCTGTCCTGACATTGATGGTCCAGCGCGCTGTTACGCCGTGGTGTTGTTCTGTCCTGAGTTGGAGCAGTGTTGCCCGTGCATGCACTGAGAGGATACGCCCGTGATGTGTTTTCGAAATGCGCAATACGCTGCAACAATGTTGAGTGTCATCATCTGCCTGCTGTTCCCGTGCTTTAGCCAGGCGCAGGCCCCCGTCCCGCATTCATCGCACGTGGTGATGGTGATGGATGAAAATACCAGCTATGGCACTGCATTAGCGCAAATGCCGTGGCTCGTGGGCCAGGGCGCGGCCTATGGACACACCACAAATTACATATCCAACACTACCGGGTCACTGATGGCGTATCTGTGGATGGCATCAGGCAGTTGCCATTCTGCCGTCAACTGCGCATTGCCCGCCGGCACGCATGATTTCGGATGTTCCGGTGATAGCTGCACCTCGCCTATTACTGACAACAACATTTTTCGCGAGATGAACAACCGGGGCATTTCCTGGAAGGTCTACGCCCAATCTTATGCTGCTGCCGGAGGGACCGTAACCACCCCGGACAACGCCAAGGCAACCACTTATTACCGCCGCCACAACGGCGCAACGTGGTACAGCGACATATTGAGCAACGTAGCCGGTTCACAGGCGAAGATCGTGGATTTTTCCCAGTTCGCCACGGACCTGGCCAACAATGCCTTGCCCCAGTTCAGCATCATCGCGCCCGACGGTATGAATGATGGGCATGATGGCGGCCCAGTCAAAGCCGACGCTTTCCTGAAAGCAAATTTACCGGCGTTGCTGGCCCAACCCTATTTTCAACCCGGAGGCGACGGCCTGCTGCTGATTAATTTCGACAATGGCGACGCCGATGCCGCCGGCCCGGTCTATGCAGCCATCATTGGTCCTAACGTCAGTCCCAATAGCGTTTCCAATAGCCTCTATAAGCACGAAAACACCTTCAGGACGATTCTGGATGCTTTGGGAATACCAGTGCATCCCGGCGCATCCGCCACCGCTGGCGCGATGAACGATTTCTTCTCCGGCTACGTCACCGTCTCATCGCCAACACAAAATGCCATTACCGGCACCCAGGTCCTGGTCAATGCCGCAGCCACTGAATCGAGCACGCAAATCTATCAACTCCAGGTCTGGGACCAGGCTACGGGACAAAAGCTGGCGGAGTCCGCGCCCGGATCATCGACCTTCCAGCAGGCGCTCGTCCTTTTGCCCGGGAAACATCAGCTCGTGGTGGAAGATATTGCCGCCGGCAACTTCCGTGTCCTGCACAAATCGATTGTCGCCATCACCGTCCAGCCGGACGGCGTGAATGTCGCATCGCCCCTGGCCAATGCCGTCTCCGGCCCATTGGTGTTGGTAATTGCAACTGCGACGGAGCCAACTCCGATCCATCAATTGCAAGTCTGGGATGATACTGCCGGCGTGAAGCTGGGTGAATCCGCGCCAGGAACTTCAACCATCAATCAGACCTTCTCCCTGGCGCCAGGAACGCACCGCATTGTTGTGGAAGACATCAGCACCGGCACCTACCAGACCATGCATAAAACGCTTGTGAACGTCACCGTGCTGGCGGACGGCGTGTTCATCGCATCGCCGGCCTCCAATACCACGGTTGGAGCGCAGGTCCCGGTGAGCGCTTCTGCCCGCGAGTCGGCGGCCAGCATCTACCAGCTCCAGGTGTGGGACAACACAACGGGCAAAAAACTCGGCGAATCCGCGCCCGGAACTTCCATCATTAATCAGACTTTCACGCTCACTCCAGGCTTGCATGAAATCGTGGTGGAAGACATTACAACAGGAACATTTCAGCCGTTGCACCAGTCGAGCATCATGGTGAACTCGCAAGTGCCATGAGTTCCGTCGATGACCGCAGGGAGTACGGCTAGGGTGCGAGAGATCGGCTGCTTGGAAAGCGGTTCCAGGAAACGGCAAGACTTACCACTGAGTAACAGTGATGACACTGAGTATAGCGTGGGAAAACCGCCGCGAATCCGGTACGCACCGCGGTACAAGGTGGCACTGCTATCTAGGGTCGGAGCCGAAGCGGATTACATTGCCGTCAGGGTCTTCAACATGGAATTCGAGCGCCCACGCGTGGTTTGTGAGCGGCGAGCGGATGGCAACACCCTGCGCCTTCAATTCCTCGTGGAGTTTTTCCGCGTCTTCCACGCCGATCCATATCCATGCACCGCCACGGCCCTGGCCGCCCCGGCAGAGATAGATTCCGGCACTGTCACGGTTCACACTGGTGAAATCGCCATCACCCCAGGCGGCGTTGCGAAAGCCAAGCTTCTCCACGTAAAAACGCAGGCTGGCAGCCATATCTTCCACGCGCAGGATCGGCTGGCTGTTTTCAAAATGGACTGTGATCGGGGCAGGATTGGCCATCGTCGCCTCCGCTGGAGATTTTACCGCTACTCCAGCAGAGGCGAGGTAATGTTGGCCTCTGGGCTAAGGCCCCTACGGTGTTAGCGATCCAAAGATGCCATTGCGCGCTCCGGATAACGCGGACCGGCGGCGACGCCTTTGGGGGCCACCTTATCGATACGCGCCAGATCAGCGGCGCTTAGCTTGATGTTGATAGCGGCAAGATTATCTTCCAGGTATTGGCGACGTTTGGTTCCCGGAATGGGTGCGATGTCATCACCCTGCGCCAGAACCCAGGCCAGAGCGAGCTGCGCGGCGGTGCATTTTTTCTCGGTGGCGATTTCTTCAATCTTGGCGACCAGATCAAGGTTCTTCTGGAAGTTTTCTCCCTGGAAGCGCGGCGACTGGCGGCGGAAATCGTCGGCAGCAAGGTCTTCAAAGCGTTTGAATTGCCCAGTGAGAAACCCGCGGCCCAGCGGACTATAGGGCACAAAGCCAATGCCAAGCTCCCGAACGGTGGCCAGAATTTCGTCTTCAGGATCGCGCTCCCAGAGCGAGTACTCCGTCTGCAAAGCTGAGATGGGATGCACCTTATGAGCGCGGCGGATGGTTTTAGGCGATGCCTCGGAAAGCCCCAGATAGCGGACCTTCCCCGCCCGAACCAGCTCAGACATGGCGCCCACTGTGTCTTCGATTGGAACCTGCTTGTCCACCCGATGCTGATAGTAGAGGTCAATCACATCAATGCCAAGCCGTTTGAGGCTGGCATCACACGCCTGCTTCACATATTCCGGCGTGCCTTTTACGCCCAGGAATTCACCATTCGGTCCGCGGACGTTGCCAAACTTGGTGGCCAACACTACCTTGTCACGCCGATCTCTAATGGCGCGGCCAATAAGCTGTTCATTTTTACCGGATCCGTACATGTCGGCTGTGTCGAGAAAAGTGCAGCCAAGTTCGATGGAACGATGGATGGTGTCTATGGATTCGGTTTCGTCACTGCTGCCATAGAACTCTGACATGCCCATGCAGCCGAGTCCAAGCGCGGAAACCCTAAGTCCCTGTGTGCCAAGTTTTCTTTGAGAAAGCATACGATGATGTGATGTCAATGAAAGCTGTGAAGACTCGAAAAAATTAGCAAAATGAGCAATTTGCTAAATGAGTAAATTAAAAACCAATTCCCTATGGCAGACCGAATAGGATCAGCGTTTATCTATGTTTATCAGCGGTGAGAGATTCCGGCTTTTCAGCAACGGCCGGCAGGACAGGGATGCACGTTCTGGCCGCGGTTCCCGGCAGCATGGGCCAGTTTATGGGAGTCATCTCTGCAAACGACCTTCTTTACCGCAGCCGGGCCATGCACAAACTCCGCCCATGTGAGGTCATGTTTGACGAAGTCATCATATGCTGTTGCCGCAATTTCAATGTGTGTGCCGTCCGCGAACTTGATCGTCATTCCCGCCTCCTGAGGGTTTTTTATTTGAATACATTTGAATAGATGATCTGGAACTAAGGCAGGGTTCAGAAATCCGAGATAGCGGAGCAAAATATTTTTGCTTCGTGCAAAAAGATTTATTTTTCGTCAACAGTACAGGGCTTAAGTGGTTAAGAGGCTTCCGCGGTACGCTCTTCGATACAGGCTTTACGTGGTCAAAGCGGCTTCCGCTGCGCGCTCTTCGTTCATCCGCGCCAGCAGGCGCTCAACATATTTGGTGTCAATGTTGCCGGCGCGGAATTCGGCATCAGCCAAAATGCGGCGATGCAGCGGGATCGTGGTGTGGATGCCTTCCACGATAAACATTTCCAGCGCGCGCTGCATCCGCATAATGGCCTCGGCGCGGTCCTTGCCAAAACTAATGAGCTTGGCGATGAGCGAATCGTAATAAGGCGGAATCACGCCCTCGGCATAAGCGGCGGTGTCAACGCGCACGCCCAGGCCGCCGGGAACGTGAAACGTCTTGATCTTGCCCGCTGACGGCGTGAATTTTTCCGGATGTTCGGCATTGATGCGGCACTCAATGGCGTGCCCGCGCTGCCCTTTGCGGTCAATCTTGGGGATAATGTCCGTAATTTTTGCGCCGGTGGCCAGCAATATCTGCGACTTCACCAGATCAAGGCTGGTGACCATCTCCGTGACTGGATGCTCAACCTGGATGCGCGTGTTCATTTCAATAAAGTGGAGGCTACCATCTTCGTCCATCAGGAACTCAACGGTGCCAGCGTTGACGTAGCCGATTTCAGAAAGCGACTCTTCCAGTTTCTTGCCGATCTCGACGCGCAACTCCGGCGTTACGCGGGTGGATGGCGATTCTTCCAGCAGCTTCTGGTGCCGCCGCTGGATGCTGCATTCGCGTTCGCCCAGGCTGATGACCCGCCCGTGGGAGTCGCCCATCACCTGGAACTCAATGTGGCGCGGGCGCTCGATAAATTTCTCCATGTAGAGATTGCCGTTGCCAAAAGCGGCCGCGGCCTCGGATTGCGCGGCATTGAACGAGCCTTCCAGTTCAGACTCACCGCGGATGACGCGCATACCGCGTCCGCCGCCGCCGGCGGAAGCTTTCACGATCACCGGATAACCGATCTGCGTGGCCCATTCGCGCGCTTCTTCCGCCGTGCCGATCACGCCGTCAGATCCGGGAAGAATTGGCACCTTAGCCAGCTTCATCGCCTGGCGCGCCTTTTCTTTTTCGCCCATCAACCGGATGACCTCAGGCGGCGGCCCAATAAATTTGATGTGCGAGCTTTCGCATACCTCGGCAAAGTTGGCGTTCTCGCTCAACAGCCCATAGCCGGGATGGATCGCGTCAACGTTGGTGATTTCCGCGGCGCTGATCACGGCGGGGATATTGAGATAGCTTTCTGACGAACGCGGCGGCCCGATGCAGATGGCTTCGTCGGCAAAACGGACGTGCAGGGAGTTGCGGTCAGCGTCACTATAAACGGCAACCGTCTTTACGCCCAGCTCCTTGCAGGCGCAGATCACGCGCAGGGCAATTTCACCGCGGTTCGCTATGAGAATCTTTTTAAACATTGATTTATATCGCTCCACACCGCCAAGAATTCATCTCCTGGCTAACATGGTCTGCGTTTGTCGCCGCGGGGCCGGCGCGCCAGCCGGCCTCACCCCTTGTAATTCCAAAATTATTTTCTTGGGCGGATGGCAAACAGCGGCTGGCCGTATTCCACGGGCTGCCCGTTGTTGACCAGAACTTTTACGATTTCGCCGGTGGCGTCAGACTCAATTTCATTCATCAGCTTCATGGCCTCGATGATGCACAGCACCTGGCCGGCGGCCACCTGGTCGCCTGCTTTTACAAAGGGCAAAGATCCCGGCGCGGGCGACTCATAGTAGGTCCCAACGATTGGCGATTTCACGGTATGCAGTCCTTCTTCCGGAGCGGCGGACGGCGCAGGTGGAGCAGCCTGGACGGGAGCGTGAACCGGGGCTGCAGTCTGAACCGGCTGAGGCGCCATCGGCATGGGCGCTGCCGACATAGCATGTGTAATCACCGTGGCCGGATCGCCGCCGCGCTTGATGCGGACCTTGACGTCTCCACGCTCAAGCTCAAACTCGGAGATGTCCTTTTCTATCAGGAAATCGATAAGCTCTTTCAGCTCTTTCTGATTCATGAATGTATCCGGCTCTCCCCTTGTCCCACCAGTCCGCAATCATCGCGCATGCTGCGGGTCCCCTATGGAGTTACAGCGTGATCAAGTCCTTTGTGGCAGGCGTCAGGACTTCATGCCCTGTCTCGGTGACCAGGACCATGTCTTCAATTCGGACTCCACCTTCTTCAGGAATGTAGATGCCTGGCTCAACTGTTACCACCATTCCCGGCGCTAGCTTCTGCATCTGGCCCTTGGCCAGCCGAGGCGATTCATGGACCTCAAGTCCCACTCCATGCCCGGTTGAATGGGTAAAAAATGCTTCAAAACCAGTCTTTTTTAGCACTTCACGGCCTGCCCGGTCCACTTCACCGGTTGCCGCACCTGGCTTCACGGCTGCAATCGAGGCAAGCTGGGCTTCCCGAACAGCTTCATACATGCGGCGATGCACACGGGAAACAGGCCCCGCATGCACTGTGCGGGTCATATCAGAACAGTAACTCGCCAGTATAACACCGTAATCCAGGATTATAAATCCTTGATTAGGAATGGCTTGCGCCGATGCGCGCCCGTGCGGAAGGGCGGAACGCGGCCCCGCAGCCACAATCGTGTCAAAAGACATTTTTTCCGCTCCGGCACGGCGCGCCTGCAACTCCAGTTCGCCCGCCACCTGCGTTTCCGTTACTCCTGGCTTGATCACAGAAAGCGCCGTCTGAAACAAGCTGGCTGCCAGCAGGACTGAAGCACGAATCTGGCTGATTTCGTCGGCGTCTTTTATCAGGCGCAACTGCTCCACCATGCCCGAGGCTGGTTTCAATCTGGTTTTGCCGCGCACAACCTGCGTGAGTTGTTTGTATGAGCTGTAAGAAAGCTGGTCCGCCTCAAAGCCAAGCGTCTTTACTCCGGCTTTCTGGGCGCCTTCACATCCTTCAACAAATGCCCCCTGCTTCCCCACTACAACCCGGGCGTTTTGCACTTCTGCATGGGCTTGCTGAGTGTAACGGCCATCAGTGTAGAAGGTCAGCTTGTGTGAGCGCTCGTTCACCTGCAAGAGCAGGACGCCCGCTGTTCCGGTAAAACCGCACAGGTAGAGGACGTTGGGCAGATGGGTGATTAGCAGCGCATCAAAGCCGCCCTGGCGTAAATCCGCTGCAAGTTTCTTCTGTCGATCAAGGTAGTTCATTGCGTCCTGTGAGTTCACTCTAAACTGCGGAAAGGGATATGCCAACCTACCTATTGAAGCGGCGGCCTCGCGCATCGTTTTTTGCATTCACTTGCCGCAAACAATGACTATTCCCTAAACACATTACACGCTTTGTAGTCATTTGGAGCGCGGCGGCAAAATCGACGACGCAATAAAAAACCCGGGGATTATTCGTCCCCGGGAGCAATTCAAATGCGCGACACTAAGTTTGAATGATCTTGGGAGTGATAAAGAAGATCAACTCCGCGGTTGAAGTGTTTACGTTGGTGTGTTTGAACAGGTTGCCCAAGAACGGAATGCTGCCGAGCAGCGGGACCTGGGAAATGGCCACGCTGTTCTGCGTCTGAATCACGCCGCCGATCACGACCGTGCCGCCATCGGTAATCAGCACCTGCGTTGTCGCCTGTTGCGTATTCAGCGTGGGGTTCAATTGCGAGCCGGACACACGGCTGAAATCTGGCACCGTGTTCTCCACGTCAATGTTCAGGAAGATAGTGCTATCCGCGGTAATCTGCGGCGTCACGGTCAAACGAAGGAAGGCGTCCACGTATGTTACCGTGGGCGGACCGCCTAACTGCGCCTGCGTGACCACTGGAATGCGCGAACCCTGGCGGATCAGCGCGGAAATATTGTTCTGCGTGGTGATGTGCGGACGCGAAAGGATCTTCAACAGACCGCGGCTCTCCGCAGCGGTCAGGATGAAGTCAAGGCGGAAGCCAGCGGTGGCATTGGTAAATTCAATGCCGCTCGTTGGGCCGGTTGCACCCAGGTTTGAGAACAACGGAATCGATGTGGCATCGCCAACTCCGGTAATAAACCTCGGCACCTGTCCGCCGGGCAATGTAATTTTCACCGGGCTGTTTGCCGTAGCGCCGCCCACGGCATTGTTGCCGCTGCCAAAGCCGGCGCCCAACTGGGTGCCGATGTCGCGGGCAAACGTTCTGGTGGAAGCCACTACACGAGCTTCAATTTCCACCTCGGGAGTTTTGCGGTCGAGCATGCGGATCAGGTTTTCAATTTTAGGCAGCACACTGGGTATGTCCTCCACGACCAGTGCATTGCTGCGGTCGTCGGCCACAACGTCACCGCGGGCGGAAAGGAATTTCTTGATAATGGGCATCGCGTCCTTGGCATGGCCATAGCTCAAATAACGCGTAATGGTCTGCTTGGGGACGGCCAGCGCCTGCGCTTCCTGCTGCGCGCGCCGTGATTCCGCTTCAGTCTTCATGGTGTCCAGCGTGGCGATGCGCAGCACGTTGCCTTGCAGCGTGCAGGCCAAGCCGTTGTTGTCCAGCACAATGGCCAGCGCCTGGTCCCATGGCACGTCGTCAAGAACAATCGTGACGGAACCCTTAACAGATGGGTCCAGGACAACGTTCAAGCCGCTGATTTCGTGAATCAGGCGGAAGAAATCCTTGAGATCAAGGTCTTTGAAGTTCATGCCAAACGGCTCGCCGGTATAGCGGCCGGTTGTGCAGTTGGTGGTGGAAGGCGCTGTAACGGCAACCGTGGTGCCGGCTGGCGTGGTTTGCGCCGCCTGTTGCTGCAGTGCCGCATTCATCATGGCAGGCTGCGCCGCCAGACTGGCATGCGCGGCGTAAGGAGGCTGGTTGATGCTGGCCAGCGCCGGAGGTTCTCCGGCAAAGCGCGAAGCCGCAATCTCAGAGCGCGACCGCGTTGCTTCCACGGTCTTCTCTTCAGCCTTGGCGCCAACGGTGCTCGTCGCGGGCGTACTCGTCTCGTGAGGAGCGGACTGAGTGGCCGGTTGTGGCGCGGCATCCGCCGTAACCACCTGTTCCTTCACTTGCGGAAGAGGCGCGGGCCTGGCGGTGGAACTTTCACGCAGGCTCACCACCAGTTTGTTTCCTTCCGGCAGAACCTGGAAGTCGCGCATCTGCGCCATATCCACAACCACGCGGGTTGTTCCTTCCTGATAGCGGCCCACGCGCACTGACTTAACGTCACTGCTGTTCACGGCGATTTCACGCGCGCGTCCCTGCAGCACCGAATTCGGAATATCAACCACCACCCGGTCAGGATGCGTCAGCTTCATGGTCTTCGCCGTCATGGGACCGCTGCCGCTGATCTCAATGTTCAGCGCATCGCTTCCGCGGGCAACAGAAATATCGCGAATGCGGCTGGCTACTCCCGTTCTCGGGGCCAGCGCAACATCGCTTCTGGCCGTGGTAAGAGCGGAACCGGCAACATGCAGTTCCAGTCCACCTTCCACCTCACTTACATTGACCTTGGCGCCCGGCGCAAGTGTAAGCTCCAGACGCGCCACTTCGACGCCTCCGGAAGACCGGTAGCCGGCAACGCGGTAAGACTTCACTCCCGGAGCGGAAACCTCATGCACCTTCGCATCCGGATGCGCGATCGAAACCCCGGCCAGATCAACCAGCATCAGGTTGTCGGTGGGACGATACTCGGTGTGAGTAAAAGTCCCGCTCGCCAGGATGGTGATCACCGCAGCGCTGTCCTGGCTCTTTACCAGAACATCTCCCAGTTGCGAAACGGTAGCTGCCGCCATGGCGCTTGTACTGGCCAGCAGAACGATTCCTAGCAGTTGCCTAATCCTCATCTCTTTGTCTCCCCATCCCGGTGTTCAACTTTTGCACCGGTCATACGCGGCGTCACTGGGCGCCCTTAAAAACACTTTCAGACTGCCCAGAAAATTAGTCCCTTGATAAAAAGAACTGATAAAACCCACGAAATCGAACAACAGCATTGCCGTGCTTCTTGCCCTGGTTCGGCCCTGATTGCTTCTTGCGCTTTCTATCGTTTTCTGTCTCCTGAAACTTTCCCGCTAACTATGAAGCCGGGACCAGCTTCTTTACTACTTCACGCGCGGTCTCGCGTCCCAGCGGGTCTTTTACATACTCGCGGAAAATAATGGAGTCACTGGTAATCTTTTCCACGCTTCCCTGGAACACCTGGTCGTTCTCGCGCAGAAAATATGTACGCTTGCTGCTGTTGGCCACCACCGCCATCATCTTGCCCGACGTATCTTTCACCGTGCCTTGCAGCACCAGTTCCGGAATTACCAGGCACCGTTTGCCGTTTGTGCAATTTGGCGAAGGCCGGTTAAACCCATCGCCCTTGGCGACAATCGGACTTACAAATGGATCGCGGCGGCCGTGCTGGCCAAAGTTTCTGGCTGAAGCCTTGGGTTTTTCCACCGGCTTTGTGGCCGGGCCGGCCTGCGTTACTTTTGGCGCGGGCGTCTTTACCGGAGGTTGAGGCGTTGTTTTTGCCGCCGTCTTTGCCGGTGTTGGACCGGCTTTCTTGGCGGGCGTCGTCGGTTTTACGGCGATCACTGCCGGAGCTTTTGCGGCATCGGTATTTTTGACGCCGGCTTTTTTAGCGTCAACCGTCTTCGCATCAGCCTTCTTTACGTCAGCTTTCTTTACGTCAGCTTTCTTGGCATCCGCCTTTGCATCGGGCTTTTTCGTGTCAGTGGTCTTGGCAGAAACTACTGGCGTCGGCACGCCCTTGGCTGCCGTTCCTGCCGGAG
>DATBCN010000229.1:0-1556 GCA_036270475.1 Candidatus Angelobacter sp.
GAACGGTTATGAATTCCGCGAGACCACTTTTGCCGACACCTACCAGACCATGCCGGAAACGGAATGGAATTTCTGGAACCTGATTAAGTTCAATGAAGTCGAAAATGACAATGGCTTGCAATGGCTCATGCGCAAGGACCAGTGCATGCACTGTGAAGAGCCAGGCTGCCTGATCGCCTGCCCAGCCGATGGCGCGATTGTGCAGTACACCAACGGCATTGTCGATTTCAACCAGGCAAACTGCATCGGCTGCCAATACTGCGTTAGCGGCTGCCCGTTTAACATTCCCAAATTCAACGCGGAAACCAAAAAGGTCTATAAATGCACTCTGTGTTCTGACCGCGTGGGCGCGGGGCTGGAGCCGGCCTGCATCAAGTCATGTCCCACGGGCTGCCTGCACTTTGGCAGCAAGGAAGACATGTTGGATCTGGCCAACAAGCGCGTTACTCAACTCAAGCGGGAAACCAACCACAAAAACGCCGGCGTCTACGATCCCAGCGGAGTCCAGGGGACGCACGTGATCTACGTGCTGCATGACCAGGACAAACCGGAGCAATACAGCCTTCCGCGCGATCCGGCAGTCCCGTTCTTTGTCAAGATGTGGAAGGGCCCGCTGAAATGGCTGGGCGGCATTGGCATTGGCCTTGGTGTTCTCGGCGTGTTCATGCATTACATACGGTTTGGCCCCAAGGAAGTTGACAAGGCCGAGGAGGTGAAGCGATGAGCGGCGGAACTATTGCGCGTCCAACCACTGCTGTTCCGGAAAATGAGGTTGTTCGCTATACCTTTATCGAGCGCGCCTATCACTGGATCAACGCCTTTGCCTACACTTATCTTTTACTGACCGGACTGGCCCTCTTTACGCCATTTTTGTGGTGGATAGCCTACATGCTGGGCGGCGGCGGGACCATCCGCTTCTGGCACCCATGGGTCGGGCTTGTCTATTTTGTGACCATTCTTTGGATGCACTCCAAGTGGAAGTCTGACATGAAGGCGATTCCACAGGACCAGCAGTGGTCAAAAAACATTAAGGCTTACGTCCAGAACCAGGACGAGGCCATGCCGCCGCAAGGCCGCTTCAACGCCGGGCAGAAGCAGTTCTGGGTGGTCATGTTTTATTGCACCTTCATTCTGCTGATCACCGGCGTCATCATGTGGTTCCCGGAAAAAATGCCGCGTGAGGAGCATTGGGTGCTGTCACTGGTGGTGTTTCTCCATTCGGTGACCGCGCTTATCACGATTGCGGCGTTTATCGTCCACGTATATATGAGCGTGTGGGTAACGCCGGGCAGCGTGAAGGCCATGACGCATGGCGTCGTCTCAACAAACTGGGCGAAGACGCATCACCGCCTCTGGTATGAGAAAATTACCGGGCGCAAGAGCTAAGGCGGTCCATGTCTGGGTTTTCCTGGGACCTGCGTATCGCGCGGGCGAGCGAGCTTGCTAAGACGCACTCAGCGGTTGCGGAACTGCTTGGTTTTTATCAGGGCCTCGTCCGCTGGCAAAAGAGCGTTTATCAATTTGTCGCATCCTCCAGCGACCATGATGTATCCCGT
>DATBCN010000230.1:0-3350 GCA_036270475.1 Candidatus Angelobacter sp.
CAACCGTCTTTTTTGTGATTAGGGGAGAATACGCCCCAATGGGCTTGCCGTTGATCACCACGTCAAGGCCCGTACGCATTGCGATGACGAGTTTGCCGTCTGCATCCTCGGCGATCGCCGTGACCATGTTGTCAGACAACCCATTTTTCCTGCTGAAGTTGACGATCTTGCCGCCGGCAAGCTCATTCAGTCCGTCATTAGTGCCAACCCACAGATTTTGATGGCTATCCTCCAGAATGGAGGTAACGGTGTTGTTGGAGAGGCCGCTCTCGGTCGTATACTCGGAAAACTGCCCGCCCTTGTATTGCACCAGACCGCCGCCGAAAGTGCCAATCCACAAAACGCCATCGCGGGCCTGATAGAGGTTCCTGACGTCGTTATGCCGAATTGCGTCAGTGGTGGATTTATTGAATACCTTGAACTCAACTCCGTTGAACCGGACCAGTCCTTCCTGTGTCCCGATCCAGAGATAGCCGTCTCTGGTCTGGAGCAGCGCTTGAATACTGTTTTGCGGAAGGCCATCCTCAGAGTGCCAAACTGTGTGGACGTATTGCGTGATGGGCTTGTGGGGATCAAGAGACCAGGCACGACTGACGCACAACAATACCAGCAAAAAGAGGACGCGCCTTAAACCCGAACCTGGGATGGCGCGCAAAGCCGTACCGTGAACGCCGAGCATGGCAACGTGGATTGGCAACCGCACTCCCCGGAATCGATCAGTCGCGTACGTATCCTTGACGAATATGAGGAAAATGTAACAACAACAAGCAAAATTCCCAAAATCGGAAAAATTAAAGTACGCTAAGTTTATGCCTTGTGGAAGCAATCAGCAACCGCAGAATTAAAAACAAGATCAATCCTTACAATGGTTTACCAGCAATTAATGGAGCAGAGGCCGATGAATGGGGAACAAGCTCTTGAGATATTGTTCCTTTGCCATTTCTGCGCACGTTTGAGAAGCGAGAAGCTGGATGCTAAAGAAAAATTTAACAAATGTTGAAACGATCCAACGATTTACTCCACTAGGAAGATAGGGAACCATGGAGCATATTGAGGTCTCTGCCAAGATCGTTTCGCCTGGCCTCTGTGTGCTTCTGTTTTTCTTTCCTTGGTGGAGTCTTCGCGGCTGAACGCCGGTCGCGAAGACTTTTTTATTTATGCGGAAATTATTTTGGACAGCGGTTCGACAACGTCTTCAAGAATGGCGGCCACATCCACGCCCACTGATAACGTTCCAAACACCTGTCCGTGATGTCCGGCAAGGCGCGAAGCCAGAAACGCCTCAGCGGCCGCAGGCGAACTGTGGCGAACCATGAGTGAAGACTGCAAGGCCAGAGCGAGTTTTTCCGTGAGTTCCCTGGCGGCAAAATCGGCCATGCCGTAGCCGTGCAGCGATTCGTCGTCAGCTTTGTCAGTAAGCAGCTTTTGTATGCCGGCAACGTGTTGATCGAATCTTTTGTCGGCGCCGGCGGTGGACTCTAACTCAGCCAGCAGCGCTTCCACGGTGGCGCGGTCTTTTTTGAGTGCGCGCAGAACATCCAGGCACATCACGTTGCCCGAGCCTTCCCAGATGGAGTACAGCGGCGCTTCACGATAAAGCCGCGGCATGATCGACTCTTCCACGTAGCCGTTGCCGCCCAGGCATTCCAGCGCTTCACCCACATGGACGGGAGAGCGTTTGCACAGCCAGTATTTGGCAATCGCCGTGGCAATGCGGCAGAAGGCACGCTCGCGATCACTGGACTCGCGCGCATCGAACGAGCTGGCAAGCCGGACCATCAGCAGAGTAGCGGCCTCGGATTCCAGGGCAAGATCGGCGAGCACGTTGCGCATGAGCGGCTGCTCAATCAGCAGTTTTCCAAACGCGTGACGATGCCGCGCGTGATGGACTGCCTGCGCCAGAGCTTGCCGCATCAGACCGGCAGCGGCAATGGCGCAATCCAGCCGCGTGTGATTGACCATTTCAATAATGGTGTGGACGCCTCTTCCCTCTTCTCCCACCAGGTGCGCCCAGGCCTGCGCAAATTCAACTTCACTGGAAGCGTTGGAGCGATTGCCTAATTTGTCTTTCAATCGCTGGATGTGGAAGTGGTTGCGGTCGCCGGCGGGTGTCCAGCGCGGCAAAAGGAAACAGGAGAGGCCCTTGGGGGCCTGGGCAAGAATGAGAAATGCATCGCACATGGGCGCGGAACAAAACCATTTGTGCCCGGTGATCAGATACTCGCGCGATGCGCCGATTCTTTCCGCCTGCGTGGTATTCGCTCGCACATCCGAGCCGCCTTGCTTCTCCGTCATGCCCATGCCCAGCAGCACGCCGGATTTTTCCTTTGCCGGCGCAAAGCGCGGATCGTATGTCGCGGACAAGATGCGCGGTTCCCATTCGCGCGCCAATGCCGGTTCAGCCCGCAATGCCGCGACAGCAGAAAACGTCATGGAGATGGGACAGGTGTGTCCGGCTTCATTTTGCGAAGTCAACATCATGAGCGCGGCGCGGGCAACGTGCGCGCCAGTTCTCTTTTGTTCCCATGGCAGGTGCTCCCAGGGCAGGCTGTGCAGCCGGTTTTCGACCGAGGTCCGCATC
Organism: Candidatus Angelobacter sp.; assembly: GCA_036270475.1. Classification (GTDB taxonomy): domain Bacteria; phylum Acidobacteriota; class Terriglobia; order Terriglobales; family Acidobacteriaceae; genus Angelobacter. The sequence continues at coordinate 2,582 of DATBCN010000230.1, forward strand.
AGGCTGTGCCATGCCGGGTGAAACACGACTTCATCGCGACGGTTACCGAAGCGGTCATGCGTGTGCAGCACAGGCTTGTTCTCATTGGCTTCAAAACCCCATCGCTGTGCTTCTTCCGTGCCGAGGAATCGCCCAAGTTCACTGATCTGCTCCCGCGCCCAGCCCGCGCCTGCGCGCTCCACGGCCCGCATCAGTGTGGGGTCGGCGAGAAAGAGGTTATAGCCGGTGAGGGGCGGAGCTTGATTTTGCGCAATCTGGCTTTGTGCAGGCTGATTTGGCGCAGGCCGATTTAGTTCAGATCGGGCTTCGGAGAGTTGAGTTTCGGTAAGCTGGGCTTCCGGTTGCGAAGCCCGGCCAATTTGCCGGGATGATGCCGTCATAGAGCTAATTATGTACCCGGAAACGTATTTGGCGGGATATTATGTTGCTCCCGGTTTGCTCTCCATGGCTCGAAAGAACATTCTTCCGCTACTCACAGGCGGGGACAGACGCACGATTGGCCGCTCAGACCTGATAGCTTTACGGCACGGCTGAAGCCGTGCCCTGACACTTGTTAAACAGATGGATGCGAGACCGCGGTTAATTTGGGCCACGTGCCCGCTCTGATTGGTAACCCTTGAGAGCAGCGGAGCCGATTCCTCGGGCCTCACATGATTTATCCGGAGATTTGAGGCAGCGTTGATGTTCGGCTCTCGGAACAGCAGGTGGTTGGGTGGGCGTTATCTTTGGCATCAGCAGTTTGTCAGCGCGAGACGGTGCGGAGATGTAA
>DATBCN010000231.1:0-1879 GCA_036270475.1 Candidatus Angelobacter sp.
GGCAAGCCCGGTCATCATGGTGTGGCTTGTTGCCGTGCCGTCATTTGTTGATGTTTGTTGGATACCGTTGCTTTTTTGGGGTTCGTTCATTTGCGCAAGAATCACACGCAGCGGCGTGCCCTTAATCAGCCTGGCAAGAAATCCACCGTGCTCAAGAGCAATTGAATCCTGCGGCTGCAGATGGGCGCCTGCGCCCACCAGCATGGCCTCAAGTCCGAAAAAATTGTGGTGGGTATTGCGTGCAGAAGGTTGATGGCTTTGCACGCGTTCCGCCAGCATGCGGCACTTCACCATGGCGGCGTAGAGCTCTTTTAATTTTTCATCGTTCAGGACAGGCAGGATTTCCGGCTCTGGCTTTCGCTTCCGGGCTTGAGATTTTCGGCGCGCCGGTTGTGCCTTTGGCCTGGAACTGTTGCCTTTGCGTCTTGAGGCGCCGGCAGACTTGTTTTTCTTTTTTGCACTCATGCGCGTGAACCATTCTACCGCATGAGTCTCTCGGGTTCGCTGAGAACATTTGCCGCAAAATCTATTTGGCAAATTTGTTTCCAATAATTGCTACCGCTTTTCAACAGATCAGTGAAAAACGATGTGGAAAAAACCAGAGTTACCTGGGTAACGTGGCGCAAGCTGCGTGTTTTGACGCTTTGCACTGGGGAAGGTGCGAATGTTAAGAGTCCATGAATGTTTTTTGGTAGTTCTTGAGTTGGCGACTTAGCTGCAACGCTGGTGCGAAATTTCTTGGATTGATCTTTGACAGAGGATTAATATGAGCCTCCTCAAAATTTGACCATGCCTTCAAAGTTCAGCAGCAGAATTCCGTGGCGCGAGAAACTCACACGACAACAAGAAGCAAAAATTGTGGCGATACCTCCGCGAATGCAGGCGCGCTTTGGCAAAGGCAAGATGGTCATTCCCAAACCGCTGGATGTGGACGCTCTCATCCGCCGCGTGCCTAGAGGCAAGATTGCCACAGTGCTTCAGCTGCGTGAAGCGTTGGCAAAGCGCAGCAACGTGGATATTGCCTGTCCTTTGTGCACGGGAATTTTTGTGCGAATCTCCGCCGAGGCTGCCGAAGAAGAACGGCGAACAGGGAAAAAGTCCGTCACACCTTACTGGCGTGTGATAAGCAGTGAAGGCCGGCTGAATCCTAAATTTCCCGGCGGTGTGGCTCGCCAAAGACGCATGTTGTCCGGTGAAGGACACAAAGTACTTCGCGCAACCGGCAAGAAAGCGCCGGCGGTCGCTGACTTCCAAAGCGCCCTGGTCAGATTCTAGCTTCCAGATTTAAAACTCCAACATACAATTGACCTGTGAAAGTGCGCATCGATAAGCTCCTGGTGGAGCGTGGGCTCGTCCCTTCGCGCGAACGCGCGCAGGCCCTGGTGCTTTCCGGGCGCGTGCTGGTGAACGAACAAAAGGTCGAGAAGGCCGGCGCCGGCGTTGATCCTGGTGCGGCGATCCGCTTGCTGGGCGACGATCTGAAGTATGTTGGCCGCGGCGGACTCAAACTGGAGGCAGCGCTGAAGAATTGGAAAATCGATCTTGCCGGCAGATCATGCTTGGACATAGGCGCGTCGACCGGCGGATTCACCGATTGCATGCTGCAGCACGGCGCCGCTGGGGTGATTGCCGTTGATACTGGTTACGGCCAGATACATGCGCGCTTGCGTTCTGATCCACGGGTGAAGCTGCTGGAGAAGATGAATGCCCGCTATCTTACGCAGGCAGACCTGGCTGGCGTTGGTGCGGTTGCGCCGGTGAGCTTTATGGCCATGGATGTTTCTTTTATCTCTGTTACACTCGTTCTCCCCGCGGTGCTGCAAGCGGCATTTGTGCTGCCGCCAGCCGCACAACGCGAGGCTGTAATCCTGATCAAGCC
>DATBCN010000232.1:0-2254 GCA_036270475.1 Candidatus Angelobacter sp.
AGAGGCGCGTCCGGAAAAGATCGACCTGCCGAGCCTGGGAGACGCGCACGCGATCCATGCGGCGATTGCCAAAGGAGCGCAGGCAGTGGTGGATGGAAAGCTGGAGTACAAGCAAGCGTCAATACTGGGATATTACCTGCAACTGGCATTGAGCAATGTTGGCCGAATCGACGTTGAATGAGAATTGCCAGAATCGCCGAAATTGGAAACCCAACTGTCTTTTGAAACGCGCAAGAATCGTTTAACTGATCTCGTGATGACGAAATAGAAAATCAGGGTATTTCACTTCCCATAACTAAAACTGAAACCACCACTGAGGGATTTGCCACAGTGCGCTCCGCCCTTCTTTCTGGTATTCTCATAGGTTTTTCGCAGGGATGTAAATGACATGCCGGAGCAACGGGGCAGACAGCACCATCGGGAGCGTGTAGGCGAGACGCTGAAGGAAGAGATCGGCGTGATCATTGAAGGCGAGTTGGGCGATCCGCGGATTGCGCTTTGCAATGTCACGGAGATTCTGCTGGCGCCGGACGGAAAAAGCGCCCGCGTTTATATAGAAGTAGCGGGCGACGAACGCGAGTCAGAGCAGACCATTACGGCCATCAACGCGGCCAAGGGCTACATCAAGCGTGAGCTGCTGATTCGCCTGGGCGTGCGCCACGTGCCGGAGCTCCACTTTGCGCTCGATAAATCGCAGGAGTACGGATCCAGAATTGACGACCTTCTGGGCCGAATCAAGAAACGCAAGAAGAAATAGAGGCCATGGACCAGCTCGCACAGGTCTTACAGGAGATTCAACAGCGCCGGCGTTTTCTGGTTACGTCGCACGCCCGCCCCGATGGCGACGCCATTGGGTCAACGCTGGCCCTTGTGCAGATCCTGCGCCGGATGGGCAAGAGCGCGGAAGGCGTGCTAAGAGACGGCGTCCCGGTCATCTACAGGCCGCTGCCGCATGCGGAGATGATTGTTCAGTCGGCCGACGTGAATGGCGACTTTGACGCCGCAATCATCCTGGAATGTGACAGCATACAGCGCACCCGGCTGCATGGACTGGAAAAGCATTTTCTTATCAACATTGACCATCATGCCAGCTCCAAACCGTTTGCCCACGTCAACTGGATTGACCCAACAGCCGTGGCCACGGCTGAGCTGATTTTCCGTCTGGCCAAGGCAGCGCAGGTAAAGCTCACGCCGGAGATCGCAACCTGCCTCTACACCGCCGTGCTTACTGACACTGGCTCATTCTGCTATGCGCCCACCAATGCGTGTACTTTTGAGCTGGCCAAGTATCTGGTGGAGCACGGAGCAGACCCGGGAACGATTGCGCGGAACGTCTACTTTTCCAGCCCGATCGCCAAGATGCATCTGCTGGGCGCGGCGCTCTCACGGCTGCAACGCGAAGGCGCGATTACATGGATGTCCGTGACCCGCCAGGACATGGAACGCTTTGGCGCGCTGGATGAAGATTGCGAAGGCCTGGTGAATTACGCGCTGGGAATCTCCGGGGTAGAGGTGGCGGTGTTTTTCCGCGAGGTGGCAAAGGAGCGGGTTCGAGTGAGCATCCGCAGCAAGGGCGCGGTGAATGTGGCCGAGCTGGCGGAAAAATTTGGCGGTGGCGGCCATGAGCGCGCCGGCGGCTTTTCCACGGAAGGCCCGGTACAGAAGGCCGCGGAGCTGGTTTTGAACGAACTACGCAGCCGATTGCCCCAGAGCAGTACTAGTATGTAGCCGCAAGCACGCGGGGGATGCATGGCGCATCGTTCTTCCAGACAAGCTAATACCAAGCACTAAGTACTAACTACCGTTTTCCATGAATGACCGTAACAAATTGCTGGCTGTGCAACTCGCGCTGGTGGCGGGCGTGTGCTTCTTTTTCTTCTTCTTTGGTCTGGGCGCATTCGGCCTGCTGGGCGCGGACGAGCCCCGCTATGCCCAGATTGCCCGCGAGATGCTGGCCCGCCATGATTGGATCGTTCCCACGCTGAACGGCGCGCCCTGGCTGGAAAAGCCCGCGCTTTTGTTCTGGAAGATGATGAACAGCTACAGCATCTTTGGCGTGAGTGACTGGGCCGCGCGCCTGCCTGCGGCCTTCCACGCCACGGCAGTTGTCTTCGGGATATTTTTCTTCATGCGGCGCTTCCGTTTTGCCGCCGAACTGGATGCCGCGATGATGGCCGCGTCATCCGCTGGGATGATCGGCTTTGGCCGCGGGGCTTCTACTGACATGCTGGTTTCCGCTCCCTTTGCCCTGGCG